>JAGQQP010000210.1 GCA_020426085.1 Planctomycetaceae bacterium
AGAATGCAGAAGCCTATCTGAAACTACAGCGGGGACTGATCGAACTGGATCGCCAGACGGGCAAATCCAGCGAGGCCATCAAGCGACTGGAAGCGGCAATCAAACAGTCTCCCGACCAGCCTGTTCTGCATGCGACTGGTGCCCGGCTCACGTATGAGAGCGGAGATTATGAGAAAGCGAATCAATATGTGACTCGCGCGCTGGCACTGGATTCAAATCAGCCGCTGGCTCACCTGATCCAGGCGCATCTGCTGACCGACGCTGGGAAAATTGATGAAGCCAACGAAGGTTACCGCTGGTTTGTCCGTTATTATAATCGAGCTCAACCTGAAGACGCCGAGACACTGCTGCTGATCGCAGAAGGGGCTACTCAGTACGCGCGGTGGAACAGTGTGTCGCAGATCTTTACCTTTGTCATCAATACGGTCTGTCCGGATGCCCTCAAAGCAGATCCCCTGACCTGGCAGGCGGCTTACCTCAGTGGTTCGATTCTGCAGGAAAAATACAATCGTCCCCAGGCGGCGGATGAATTTACTGCGGCTCTGAAAATCAATCCCCAGGCGGCAGACGTTTATGTCGCGCTGGCGTTTTCTTCTATCGAAGGGCATGAATTCGACCTGGCTGCCAAAATGATTGAACGAGCGCTGGAAATCAATCCCCGCTCGATCGACGCACTGCTCACCCGCTGTGACCTGGAGCTGATTAACGGTCAATATCAACAGGCGTTGAAAACGGCACAGTCAGCTGCCGACATTAATGTCCGCAGCCAACTGGTTTTGGCCAGACTGGCGGGCTGTTATCTG
Source organism: Planctomycetaceae bacterium (assembly GCA_020426085.1). GTDB lineage: Bacteria > Planctomycetota > Planctomycetia > Planctomycetales > Planctomycetaceae > Gimesia. The sequence goes on from JAGQQP010000210.1 coordinate 804, forward strand.
CTGCTGGATGGCGTCCCCGACCGCGAAACACTGTCTGAACTGTTCGCAGGCTCTGAAGAGACAGCTTCGAAAGTGGTAAAAACGCGTTTCACAAAACTGACGATGGAACTTCTGAAACAAAATCCCAAGCCAGGCTACTTCCTGTATGAGCTGGCACAGCTGATGGAAATGAAACGCCGCTTTGTATTCGCGGAATTCGCGTACCTGAAAACCATCAGCCTGATGCCTCAACTTTCCGGCCCTAAATCGTCGCTGGGGATGCTCTACATGCAGATGGGAAAAACGGATCTGGCACAGCAGACCTTAGATGAAGCATTCAAGTCCGATCCTTACCATGTCCGCGTCAGTAACATGCGGAAAGTGCTCGGCGTACTGGAGTCTTATGGTGCAATCGTGACCGAGCATTTCGTGATTCGTTACGATTCCAAAGCCGACGCGATCCTCGGACAGTATATGGCCGATTACCTGGAAGAGATCTATCCGGAACTCGCAGCACAGTTCGGGTATGAACCGCCGGGCAAAACGCAGTTTGAGATCTATCATGATGCCAAAGGGCTGGGCGCCCATCAGTGGTTCAGCGCCCGTATGATTGGTCTCCCCTGGATCCAGACGATTGGTGCCTCTACCGGCGCTGTTGTCGCGCTGACTTCCCCCACGGCGATGAAAGAACCTTTTAACTGGGCCAGTGTGCTGAAACATGAACTGGTGCATGTCTTCACCCTGCAGCAGACAAAATACAAAATTCCCCACTGGTTTACCGAAGCTTTGGCAGTGCGCAGTGAAGGCAGCGCCCGTCCACAGCGGTTCAACCAGTTGCTGGTCAAGCGGGTTCCGAAAGGAGAGATCTATTCGCTGGAAGAACTGGACGGCGTTTTCGTCAGACCGAAGTCATCGGATAACTGGAATTTTGCTTACTGCCAGAGCCTGTTGTGTGCGGACTTCATGGTGGAAGAATTCGGCGAAGATGCATTGAAAAAGCTGCTGACGTCCTACCAGAACCAGCGTTCCACAGAGGAAGCTGTCAAAGAGTGCTTTGACCTCAGTCTCGAAGAATTTGAGAAGCGATATCACGCCTATCTGAAAAAAATCACCGCTTCACTGAAAGGTTACCAGACAGAATCGACACGCAGTTTCAAGGAACTGCAGAAGGAATACGAAGCAGATAAACAGAACCTGGCGCTGGCCGGCGAATATGCGGCGAACCTGCTGCTGCATCGTAAAAAACAGGAGGCGCGGGAACTCGCTCAATCTGTGCTGAGTAAAGATCCGGCACAACCACAGGCTGCTTTGACCATGGCGCGACTGGAGCTGCTGTCTGAAGATCTGCCTGCAGCTCTGGCGATCATGCAACCAGCGTTGAAAGCCAAAACAGAGGATGTGGAAGTCCTCGAACTGGCAGGAAAAATCCTGCTGAAACAGAAGCAGTACCCGCAAGCATTAGAAATCTATGAAGCGGCTCATGAAAAATATCCTTATCAGACGGAATGGCTGCAGGGTCTCGTGATCATCTATCGCCACCTGAAAGAGGAACCAAAGCAGAAAGCGGCGCTACTAAAGCTCGTCCACCTCGATCCCACTGATGTAGACAGTATGCAGGAGTTAATGTATCTCTATCAGAGTGAAGATAATCTGAAAGAGACTCTTCACTGGGGCCAGGCGGCCCTGCAGATTGACGTGCTTGACCCCGATACCCATGAAAGTCTGGCAGAGACAGCGTTGAAGCTGAAGCAACCTGAACTGGCGATTCGCGAATTCCGCGTTCTGCTGCAACTCGACGATAAGAATACGGAAGCCCGCTATCAGTTGGCGAACACCTTATTCGAAATCGGAAAGAAACAGGAAGCGAAAACTGAAGTCGAGCATCTGTTAAAACAAAACCCCGATCATACCGCTGGCAAAAAATTAAAAGAAAAACTTTAGAATTTATATCATCTAAATAAAAGGATTCTTCGTGAGCGAGACACCCCAGCCCCCCTCTTCAGCCTCCACTAATGATGAAATGCAACAGCAGAACGCCTTGTCGCTGTCAGATTTCCAGGCGGTGATCCACAAGATGTTCTACGAAAAGGATCAGTCACGGGGCATTGAAGGGACCTTTATGTGGTTTATGGAAGAGGTGGGAGAACTGTCATCGGCGCTCCGGGATAACACGGATCGCGACAATCTGGAGGAAGAATTCGCAGACGTGCTCGCCTGGCTGGCAACCATGGCCAATGTTGCAGGAGTGGATCTGGAACAGGCAGTAACCCGCAAGTATGTACAGGGCTGCCCCCGCTGTAATCAGACCGTTTGTACCTGTGATCTGGCGTGGAAGCCCTGAAACGTAAATGCGATTCCCATCAAGATTTGAGTCATAAAGATTGACACTGCTTCACTCTGGAATTTAGACTGGAGTAATGCGTGGAAAGTAGTGACACCTGTTTCCTGTCAGCAATGATCTCTCATCTCAAATTGCTATCGCATCACTATGAAAAATAAATGCGCAGAAGATACTCGAAAACCGGTAAGACATCACATGCTTCTCTTGTTGAAAATGTGGATGCCTGCTCTGATTCTCTGCAGTCTGGTTCCAGCGATGGGACGCGCTCAACCCCCTCAGGCGGAAATCGACGCTGCCATTAAACGAGGGGTCGCTTTTCTGAAAAGTAATCCCAATTATGGCCGCAATGGTCTGAATGCTTTTGTTGCCTACACACTTCTGAAAGCCGGCGAGTCACCTGATTCCCCCTATATTCAGAATTGCGTCAAGAATATCCTGGCCGACCACAATCAGAAAAATGCCAAAGATGAATTATTCTACCAGCCGGGGGGAGACTACAATTATTGCGCGGGAGTCCAGTTGATGGTTCTTGAAGCAATCGATCCGGAAAAATATCATGCAGAGATTCAGACCACAGTTGATTTTCTGATCGAGACGCAACACTCATCCGGCAGCTGGTACTATCCGGGCGATATTCCCCACAATGGAGATACCAGTATTACACAATATGCCATCCTGGGTCTCTGGGCAGCAGAACGTGCCGGCATACAGATTCCCACAACAGTCTGGGATAAAGCCGCCCGCTGGCATTTATCGACTCAGCTACGTGATGGAGGCTTCGGCTACCATCCGGCAGTCGCTTCTGAATCGGCAGCCAAACATACGATGTGCGTCGCCGGTACAGGCAGTCTGTTCGTGATCTCCATGATGCTTTATCCCGATGGTAAATCCCGCTCACCCGACCAGAACCCCACCGATGGCGCAAAGAAAAAACGGTTTGGTTTTCTGGAAGCGGTAAATCTCACAGATCCGTCTGAAGCTGATAAAAATCTGATTACCAAACCGACCATACCGTTAGGTGCAATCGAAAATGGTAAATCTAAAGGGGAAGACTGGGTTATTAAGAATTACAACATTCGTAACCCGACCGGTTGGCCCATTTATTATCTGTATGGACTGGAGCGAATCGCAGCGCTGGCGGATGCCAAAAAACTGGGACCGCACGACTGGTATGCAGACGGCGCCCGCCAACTGCTTACAACTCAGCGCGACGACGGCAGCTGGCTCGGCGCAGGAAACAGCCCTCCTTCCACCTGCCTGGCGATTATTTTTCTGTCCAAGGCAACTCTGAAATCGATTAAGCCAAAATACAAACCGGATGCGGTCGGAGCCGGACTGCTGGCGGGAGGCAGAGGACTTCCTAAAAATCTTGCAGAAGTTCAAATGCGCAACGGAAAAGTGGAAAGCAAATCGCTGACCGGTGATCTCACCGAACTGCTGGCACAACTCGAAGACCCTGCGAATGCAGATCTGGAAGCCACCCAGGAATCACTGATCGAAACAATCACACTGGGTGATCGAGAGAAACTGATCCAGCAGAAAGAACGAGTATTGAAACTGATCGAAGCCCGCTCTCCCGATGTCCGCAGAACCGCGGTCTGGGCACTGGCGCGCACCAATGATTTTACGGTTGCGCCGCGGCTGATCGATGCATTGAAAGATCCCGATTTAGGCGTACGCATTGAAGCGCGCAACGGTCTTTGTACTCTCAGCCGCAAAATCAGAGGACTGGGATTGCCTGAAGATCCCCTGGCGGATGTTCCGGAAAACCTGGATGAAAAAGAACGTATTAAGATTGTCAATCAATGGTCAGAAGAAGCCACAAAACGCTGGCAGAAATGGTATAACAGCATTAAACCATTTGAAGAAAAGTTCAACCTCTACGAAATACTCAACCAGCTCCCCGCGTCGAAATAGCGCCGATCTATTCAACTAATACAGATTTGTTACTTACGATGGCACAAGCTCCACCACAAGAAGATCATCGCAAATCACCGGTCATGCGGGTTACCCAGTATGACCAGGTGAGTTCGTCGCTGATCGCGATTGTGCTGGCTCTGATCATTGCCGTCCTCTGGCTGTCGATCGTCTGGTTCACCAATCGGCTGCCACAAACGGAAAACGAGGTGGCTTTGGAGCTGCTGGATCTGTCAGGGGGTGCAGAAGACGGTTCGCCAGACGAGGACTTGCTGGTCGAATCTCCCGAGGATCCCGTGGATGATCCCTCTCAGGTTGATACTCCCGCCGAGGAAAATCAGGTGGAAGAAATGCTGGACAGTGTCGTGGAACTGTCAGACCAGGCCACCCAGCAGGTTCAACAGCAGATGCAGACCGATCTGACCAACTCGGGAAAAGTCGGGAGCGCTGCCGGCACGGGCAAACGGGCACTGGGCTTTGGACCAGGTAAAAAAGGACTGCCGCGCGAGCAGCGGTGGTTTATTAAATTCTCAGACCGCGGCTCGCTGATTGATTATGCCCGGCAGCTGGATTATTTCAAAATTGAACTGGGAGCCCTGCTCCGCAGCGGAAAAATGGTTTATCTCTCCAATCTGTCATCAGACAAACCTGTCGCGCGTACTGCCACTTCGGGTGCCGACGAAAAGCGGCTCTATATGACCTGGCAGGGAGGCGAACGCAGAACCAGCGATATCAGCCTCTTTAATAAAGCCGGATATGATGTTACCGGCGCGATCCTGTTTCATTTCTATCCCAAAGAAACGGAAAACCAGTTACTGACGCAGGAAAAAAAGTATCGCAATAAAAATTTTGATGAGATCCGCAGAACCTATTTTACGGTTCGAGGAAATCGTTCCGGATATACCTTTGATGTGACTCGACAAACTTATTTCCATTAAATGAGATAATCAGCAGGCAACTATGAACTACTCCCTTGCTCCGATTTTAAACGCCGCCGGAATTGCCATCTATGTATCACTGGGTTTAACGGCTCTCTACGGCGTCTTCTGTGTGATTCTGCTGGTCAGACAAATCTCACAAAAACGCTTCATGACACAAAATGCTGCCAATGAATTTCTCGATCAGATTCATGAAGACATCGAAAACAAAGATTATGAATCGGTGATCAACCTCTGCGATTCGCCTCCCTACTGGAGCAAAGCAGTCCCTCAGCTGATCCTGGTCGCGATGGCAAATCTGGAACGTCCTGCGAAAAAACTCAGACAGATGCTCGCGGAAAAGTTTGAACGGGATATTCTGGCCGACCTCGAATACCGTATGTCCTGGATCAGTACGATTGTCAAAAGTGCCCCGATGCTGGGACTATTGGGAACGGTGATCGGGATGATCAACGCATTTGACAAGATCGGCAACATGCAGGAATCGGGAGGCGACCCCAGTCAACTGGCGGGAGAAATCAGTTTTGCATTATTCACCACTGCCGCCGGACTGGCAGTGGCAATTCCACTGGTACTCGCGGGGGCATTAATCCATGTGCGTATCGGCAAACTGCAGGATTCCGTGCAGGAACACACGGGGGAATTTCTCGAGATTCTCGAAGACTCCCGAAAGTCATGATTCAATAAGGCACAAAGAACATGGCACGCAAGAAATCATTATTTAACTCTGATTCCGATGGCTGGAAGAAACGTCCAGCTGCCGGAGGGGGTGACGATCTCGACATCACGCCGATGATCGATGTCACATTTCTGCTGCTGATTTTTTTCATGGTCACTTCGACCATGCAGGCCACTCAGGACTCCGATGTCCCCGTAGCCCGGCATGGAGTTGGCGTCGATACGCGAGGTTCCACCATCGTTCTGGTTCACAACGATGGAAACGGACTCAACGGTCAAAGTGTAGTCGAAATGAAAGAAGCCGGGGGCACGACTGAAGTTTCGCTGGAAGAATTAACGGCCCGCGTGCGCGAAAGCGTCCAGAACGGAGTCATGGATGTCATTATCAAAGCAGATCGTGGAGTGCCGCATGGATTTGTACAGGAAGTCACACGTGCGGTGACCGAAGTGGATGGCGTGA
>JAGQQP010000211.1 GCA_020426085.1 Planctomycetaceae bacterium
TAAATCTCTGCCGGCGGGCCTCAAATCCGTCATGCGGGATCTGTTCAAATGATATATTTCCGGGGTGAAACTGCGGGTTTTGTGTGTAGTTTGCAAAGGTTGCGGCCTGCGTTGAGGCTGCCGGTCTCGTAACCTGCAGGGGACCTTTGTCAAAAGGGACCGAAAAAAATGTAAATCGAGTCCACACTTGGATGACGGGTCGTGATTTATCTGTTATCATTCCGACAAGCAGCAGAGGCGAATGGATGACAGAAATCTGCCTGTTGAATCTGTATATGGTTCTTTTGATTCCTACTGAGGGAGTACCAGGTGAGTAAGATCGGGTCTGTAGAGTGGTTAGACTGGAAGCGACTGCCTTTATTTTCCAAGTATGATGCGGAAGCGTCCCTGGTACAAATGTGCGACCGGTTGCTGGAAGAAGCGACCCGCCAGGGTTCGGGCGACGATTATATTCGCCAGTTTCTACCCCAGCTGGCGACCGAACTTTCGTGTCAGTGGTGTACGCTGATTGAGCGAACGCCCGAGTGGGAAACGCTGTTTGAATTCGGACGTAACGCCGCGGGTGGTTTTCCTGCGCATCTGTGCGATGAAGCCCTGGATCGCGATGCCGCCGGGCTGTGTGTTGACGAGAACCGGGCCGACTGGGCGTTCATGGCGGCCCCTCTGGGAGATGTCCGACCGAGTACGATTCTGCTGGCAGGCGGTCGAGACCTGAATGCAGGCTCTTTGAGTGAAACCATCATCGCGGCCCGCACGCTGGGTTATGCCTTGTCAGTGGTGGAGCAGCGGGAAAAGAATCTGCGTCGCATCAAACGCCTGCAGACAACCTTGCACATCGCCTCCAGTTTTTCTTCTGCCCGGGAAACACAGCCTCTGCTGGAACTGATTGCCAAAGAAGCGACACGCCTGCTGGAGAGCGAACGTTCCAGTATTTTCATCTGGGATCGGGAACATAAGCAGGTCGTTGCCTGTCCCGCGCTGGGAGTGGAAGGCAACACCCTGCGTCTGCCCGACGATGTGGGGATTGTCGGCGATGTGATCCACAGCGGCAAAACCATTTGCGTCGATGACGCGTACAATGACGAGCGGTTTGATCCCAGCGTGGATAAGTCGAGCGGCTTTCGCACGCATAACCTGTTATGTGTGCCGTTACGGAATAACGCCGGCGAACTGATTGGTGCGTTCGAAGTCATGAATAAGGAGAAGGGCAAAGCCGACTTCGATGACGCCGACGCCCAGAGCCTGGAGGAACTGGGTGTGCAGGCCGCAACGGCGCTCGAGAATACCCGCGAGATCGAACAGCTGTCCCGCAGCCGGGATCAACTGACCGAACAGGCCAAACAGAAAGTACAGATCATCGGCAAGAGTTCGGCGATCACCGCACTGCGTTCCACGATTGAACGACTGGCGAGCACCGATCTGCCCGTCTTGATTCTGGGGGAAAGCGGCACCGGGAAAGAGGTCGTCAGCCAGTCACTGCATTACCAGGGGCCGCGGGCCAATACGCCATTCATCGCCGTCAACTGTGCGGCTCTGACCGAAACGCTGCTGGAAAGCGAATTGTTCGGCCATGAAAAAGGAGCCTTCACCGATGCCCACGAAACGCGGGCCGGCAAGTTTGAACTGGCCGAAGGGGGGACACTGTTCCTGGACGAAATCGGCGATATGAGCCCGGGAGGCCAGGCGAAGCTGTTGCGCGTGCTGGAACAGAAAGTGGTCACTCGCGTCGGCGGTTCGGAAACGATTCCCATCAACGTACGTGTGGTTGCGGCGACGAACGCCAAGCTGGCGGATGCGGTTCGCGATAAGAAGTTCCGCGAAGATCTGTATTACCGGTTGAGTGTGGTCACTTTGGATCTCCCCCCCTTGCGCGAGCGGCCGGAAGATGTGATTCTGCTGGCCGAATTTTTCCTGACGCAGTTCTGTTCTCAGGCGAATCGACGGATCTTGAAAATTTCCGCGGAAGCCAAAAAGCGGTTGCAGGCTCACATCTGGCCCGGCAATGTACGCGAGCTGCGGAACCTGATGGAGCGGGTCGCGTTCCTGTGTGCCGGCGATCGGGTGGAAGTCGAGGACCTGGCCTTCATTCTGAGCCCGGCCCGCGATTCAGTAGTCGACATGTCCGCCGACCTGAGTCTGAAAGAAGCGTCACGTCGCTTCCAGCAGGAATACATCCGCCGCACGATCAAACGGGTGGGGGGCAACATGAGCGAGACTGCCAAGTGTCTCGGCCTGCATCGTTCGAACCTGTACCGCAAAATGGGTCAGCTGGACATGCACGAAGCCAACGAAGGGGCCGACGACGAAGACTGAGCGGGAAAGAAATGTTCGCCGGTTTTTTGCTACCACGAAAAACACGAAACCACACGAAAGATTTTTTAGTCAGTTATCAGGAATGGGTAGCCCCGAATGCAATTCGGGGTTGTCGCAGACAACAGGAAACTGACAGTGAAAGCATTCGAACGATTGAACAATTTCCGATACAGGTTTCTGTAGGGTGCGGACCCATGTGTCCGCCCGCCTGGTCAAGAGCAAATTAGTTTCACGCTGAGAACGGGACCATCTAGAATATTCGCAGCACGACAATGCAAAGCTCGTCGATATTGCGGGCAAACACATGGGTTTGCCCCTACATGAAATGATCGCATGAACTGACAATTTCCTGCTCGCTGCGCTCGGCCCGGATTACATCCAGGCCCACCCCTTGTTTTTCATTTCGTGTCATTTCGTACTTTTCGTGGTAGAAAAATTCTAAGGGAATCTTCCTTACTGACAGTCGATTCTGATTGTTTCCAGTCATCTGGCGCAGCAAGGGTGACTTTACAGCCTGCCTGAAAATAGAGAAACTGAATCCACAAAGCTAACTTACGTCAGTATGAAACTGTGAGTAAAAATTGTGGAGCCATTGATGGAACATTTGAAAGTCGGGATTATCGGTGCGGGCGGGATTGCTGCGAAGATGCATCTGCCGGAACTGCAGACGGTCGAGAACTGTAAAGTGTTGATGCTGGCCGGGCGAAAACAGTCGCGGCTGGATGTGCTGTGCCGGAAGTTCAATGTGCCCCGCTGGACTCACGAATATCAGGCTGTCATCGACGATGAGGAAGTCAACGCGATTGCGATTGCGCTGCCGCATCCCCTGCATGTGGAGTGGGGGATCAAAGCGATCAAAGCGGGCAAGCACGTTTACATGCAGAAGCCGTTGAGCACGTCGATGGATGAAGCAGACGCGTTTGTGGAAGCGACCGACAACCATAATCAGACGGTGCTGGCGCTGCCTTACATGTCGAACCCGCATGTACTGGCGAGCCGCGATTATATTCAGGAAGGAAAGCTGGGGACGATTTCGTCGGCCCAGGCGCGGGCCAGTCATGGGGGACCGGAAGTGTATTACGCGGGCATTCAGCAGATCCTCGAAGAGAAGCCGGCGGACGATCTGTGGTTCTTCGATGCAGACAAGGCAGACGTGGGTGCGCTGTTTGATATGGGCGTGTATGCGATTGCCAACCTGGTGGGGGTCGCGGGTGCAGTGAAGTCGATCACAGCGAAACTGACTACCGTGGCGAAGCCGACGAAGCTCGAAGATACGGCGTCGATGATTCTGGAATTCGAAAGCGGTGCCCTGGGAACGGCGCAGACCGGCTGGTGTGATGCCGCCCGGACCTATGAATTTTCCGTGCACGGGACGGCGGGTAAACTGGTCAGCAGTCGTCAGGCCGAGTCGCTGCGGTACTACTGTCCCAGTTCCCAGGTCGACGAAGATGCGCCGCTGATTGAGGAAATTATCGATCTGTCGACCTACCCGGTGCAGAATTCGCATCAGCACTGGGCGGATTGTATCCGCAAGGGGATTCAGCCCCCGTTATCCAATGCCGCGACGGCCCGGCATGTGACGGAGATCCTGCTGGCCGCGCTGAAATCTTCGCGCGAAAACCGCACGGTGGACATTACTTCCCGCCTGAATCTGATTTGAATGGCAGCGGTAAATCACGGGATTCACAGGCGATTTTATTGATTTTGACAGACTCGACCGCCGGTACGGTGTCGTTTGCGGACGTGGTTGACTATAAATGTGCTGTGGCGGAAAGCTCGTTTCTGCCGCCGTGTCTGGTATTCCCATCAACTTCATTTTTAACGCATTCGGGGAGTGTTCCCAATGACGGAGCGGTCTGAACTCGTTGAAGAACTGCGCTGGAAAAAGATCCCGGTTCTCAATGATGGTTTTGTGTGTCTCGTAGATGTCATGGGCGATGACAGTTCGATTGTTCAGGCAGCCCGTGTCAGTTATGGGGAAGGAACCAAACGGGTTTCCGATGACCGTACGCTGATTCGCTACCTGATGCGACATCGTCATAGTACCCCCTTCGAAATGGCCGAACTCAAGTTTCTGGTTCGGGTTCCGATGGACTGCTGGCGGCAGTGGATTCGGCACCGGACCGCCAATGTGAATGAATACAGCACCCGCTATTCCGTCGCCATCGATTCGGCTCAGACGACTTTACCGGGCGAATGGCGAACCCAGGCGACTTCGAATCGACAGGGGAGCGATGCCCCGCTTCCGGAAGATTTAGGGACAAAACTGACCGAGGAAGAGACCGCTTTTCAGAAGCATGCCCGCGATGTCTACGAAGCCCGTCTGGAAGCAGGCGTGGCCCGCGAGCAGGCGCGAAAAGATCTGCCTCTGGCGACATACACCGAAGCTTACTGGAAAATCGATTTACATAACCTGATTCATTTCTTGAGTTTACGAATGGACTCTCATGCACAGTGGGAGATTCAGGAGTATTCACGGGCGATTGGCGAAGCGATTGTGAAGCCGCTGTTTCCGGTGGTGTGGGAAGCCTTTGAAGACTATCGCCAGGGGGCGATGTTCCTGACGCGACTCGATAAAGAAGTGCTGGCCCGGCTGATGGCGACTGCCGCCGAGAAATCACTGGTGCCACCGTTTTCCCAGGAAGCGTTTCTGGAAGCCCAGGATGAGACCTGGAAAACCCTGAAACGGAGCCGTGAACGGGACGAATGCCAGTCCAAACTGGCGCGTCTGGGGATTCTGAAAGCCGTCGAGTAGTGTGTTTGTGTGCACTTTGGTGTGAAATTCAAAGAGTATTTCAGCCGTTGGCTTTGCAGATCCTGCATGTTTTGTTATCTTTGTCGTTCCAACACTGTGGCGCGAGGTCTCTTCACAGACCCGCTACAGATGAAAACGTCTGAATTCTCATCACTGATGAGACGATGTATATTCAATTGGTTATGGTTACAACTTTTATTGAAATCAGGAAGAAGAAAAGGTGATTTGAGTGGTTAAGCTTCGGTTACGAGAAAACGAATCAATTCAGGAGGCAGTAAAACGGTTTCGCAAGATTGTTGAGCACGCTGGTATCAAAAAAGAGATGCGACGTCGTGAGTATTACGAAAAGCCCAGCGATGAAAACCGTAGAAACCGACGCCGTGCCGAGCGTCGTGCCCGCCTGTCTCGTCTGCAGAGTAACCAGTAGTCACTGAGACACCGATCGAAGATATTAAACGCAGCCTCAAACAGGCTGCGTTTTTTTATGCGCGGTGCTGAATCTCGTACCTCTCTGGTTTTTTTTCTACCACGAAAAACACGAAAGGACACGAACGATTTTTTAACAAGAAAGCAAAGCAGGGTGGCCTCGAATGTAATTCGAGGTTGTCGCAGACAACAGGAGGTCGCGGGAGAAACCTGCTTCGTCTGGGTTGAATATGAACTTCTGGTTGAGACTGGCCGGGTTGCTTCTAGCTGGTTGGGATACTGGTTCTGGTCTGGCTGAATGAGCTGCGACCTCCTGCTCGCTGCGCTCGGCCCGGATTGTATCCGGGCTTACGCACTTTCACTTTCGTGTCATTTTGTGTTTTTCGTGGTAGAAAAATCCACTTCAAGAATTTCATCGGTTTCCATAACAGGCTGAAACTGGTTCGGAGCGCGGCGGGCGGGCACCTGGGGGCCGTCCGTACGGCGCGGCAGGCTGGTGATGTGTTACCTGATGGTACGATTTCGCTGACGGTTTCCTGTTGTCTGCGACAACCCCGGATTGTATCCGGGGGCACCCGCTTTATATCAGCTGTTTGGGGTTCGGGGCGGTTTCTGTAGATCGGGAGACAACCGGGGCTAAGGCCCTGCGGCTAATGTGGCGTATGGTGGAGGCTTACCCACTGTCTGTTATCAGTGGTGCGGGATTTTCATCTCCGTCGGCGGCAGTGAGATCGGGTAGAATCTGTGGGACGGGTTGGGCTTTGATTGGGAAATCGATGTGGGTGCCGCGGGCTGACACATGAGTCAGCCCCTACGATTTTTGCTGGCTGGTCGGTGAGTGATTTTCACTTTTGAAAGTTGCTCTGTCGGTTTCCTGTGACAAACGGACGGGGCACGGTGTCGGCTGAACTGGGTCCGGATTTTATGCTACCACGAAAAACATGAAACAACACGATAAGGAGGGAGTGATGTTTGGGATTTCGGAAATCGGGTTTGTTTTCCTGTGCGAGGATCATCTTAGGGAATGGCTTGAGGGGAGCAAGGGGATATTCAGAATGATGTGGCGATACAGGTTGATACCGGGGCGATGTCTGGGGGAACCGGAGCGGTGCCGGGGCGAGGAGCTGCGATGTGCGGCGACCCGCACGCGCACTTTGCGAACCAGTGTGGTTGCAGGCAGTGCAAATCTGGAAAAAACAGGCTGTTTTATAGTGAATACCGGGAACTGGTGGCCCGTGTTCTGGTGCACTGTAAACTGGTCACGCGCGCGACACAGGTCTACGTTTATCGCGGGTGGCGCGCAGCGGTCAAGTTCATTTTATGCAGTGAGAGTGCGGAATTGTGTAGTAGCAGATGAGGAAAATACAGTTTACAGGCGAATGGCGACGTGAATAATGAACCCTTTGTTGCCCGCGTGCAGCGTGATGCCGGGTGCATCGTCCTGGAGTCCTTTCTAAAAAATGAGCATGTCATGCGCAGAGATTATGCCGAACTCTGTGGGGGGCGTTTTTTTCCCTGCCAATCAGGGCGGTTGGGCTATTGGCAATGGGGAGGTTGAACTTCCAACAGCTGTTTTTTGACTGTTATCGGTGACAAGTCCCCTTACATGGATTAGCATA
>JAGQQP010000212.1 GCA_020426085.1 Planctomycetaceae bacterium
TGATGGCACCGTGACCTGGAAAAATCGTCCCGACCTGGCTGCCCTCGCCGGTCAGCCCGTCCGCCTGAAATTCCAGTTGCAGGAGTGTGATCTGTACTCGTTCCAGTTTGATCGGTAAGATGAAACGGTGAACTGATCAACCCTGGTAACAATAAAGTGAGAGCAGATGACAGACTCAGCGGAATCCAATCCATCACAGTCAGACCCGCAAGAGAGCAATACCTCGATCTCGCCATGGAAAATTACCAGTTGGATCAGTTGTTTTGTCGTTGCAGGCAGCATCCTGGCCTGTGTCATCATCGCAGCCGTACGCAGTGAATGTCTGACACAGGTGAAGGTGACCGCGCTCGATGCCGCCGCCGAACCGCGCGATCATGATCTTCCACTAATCAGACAGAAAGAGGCACTGCCCGATTACGAACTGCTGATTATCACTCAAGAACTGATAGGCGTTAAACTGGGTGCCAAACCTGACACATCGGCTGTGAAAGGCCTGGTCTGGAAGCTCAACCAGCCGATTGGAATACATGATATCGTCGGTATTCGACTGCAGGATCAGGATAAACTGATTTCCGATGCACTGGTGGAAGTTCCCTTCAGTCGGGACCCGGTCGTCGCTGGTAATTACCGGTTCGAGTTTCAGACCGTGTATTCCGCCCAGGTGGGAGTGCAATCCTTTTTTCAAACTCCCATCGGTCTGACGATCGCATTTGTTTTCGTGATTGCTGTCCTACTGATATTAGTCAATTATTTTGATCTTGACTTCAATTGAGTTGTTTGCTCAGGCAGGAGATAAAAATGGAAGGACTACTCTGGCTCTTTGGGGTAGCGGGGTTCTCACTGGCGGCAGGCGCACTGGCTGAAGCCAATCGACTCTCCACTCAGTTGAAAGCCCTGGAAGCACGCATTTCAGTGCTGGAAGAAAAACCGGTTTCTCAAAACGATTCTTCCGGGACGTCTATGTGAGGGATGCCATGTCGCAGGAATCTCCCCCACTGACAGAACTGACATTCATCTCTGCCGGCTTCAACACCTTTACGCTCAAGAAGTGGTTCCCCATTGCGACACTCTGCTTCTGGCTCACAATGGCCTTCCTGAGTTCAAAAACGGTGAGTGACTGGGATTACGAAAAGATACGTTCAATTGTCTTGGGGATTTTCGTGGCGCTGGGACTCTTTTTTCTGGCCAGGTATCTCGTTTCCGGTTTTGCGGATGAAGTCTGGATGAATGAAACCTGTATTCGTTTTCAGAAGGACGGACAACAGGAAACGACACCTCTGACAAATATCGAAGAATTAAAGAGCTATCATTTTCAACTCGGTTTCCCCTTCAATTTCCCTCAGTATCTGGTTCGAATGCGATTCGCCGAGCCACTCGAAATGGGAAAGCAGATCCGTTTCTTCATTCGCAGTCCGGCACCGGGAGGCCTGCATCACGAGAAAGAGATCCTGGAAACACTGGTTGCTCACATCCAGAATGCTCAGGCAAATCCCTCTACCCAGGATTCAAATTAAAATAATACCACAGGATCTTTGACGGGTGTCTTGCCGGAGGTGGACTTCGGTCGCGCTGCTTTCAACTGTTTCTCTAGCTTCATCGCCGCTTCCTTTGTGACGGCTGTCTGTTCCAGATTGATGACCTCAATCTTTTTTAAACCGGCCAGATACTTCAGCCCCGCATCCGTGATCTGTGTATTTTTCAGGTTCAGTCTCGACAGATCTGGCAACTCCTGTAGACGTTCCAGAGTTTGATCGGTGATTCTGCAGTTTTCCAGATTCAGCCAGAGGACCTGATTCAGCAGTGTGATTTCAGCGAGCGTGTCATCTGTAATATCCGTATTGCTGGCATCCAGTTCAATAACGTATTTCTCTCGATAGCGGATGTATTTTCCGATATAGGGTACCAGCAGATCCGGTACCAGCGGAGGTTTCATACTGTAAGTGTCCCAGACGTGGACCCGGGCATCGATCAATTTTTGAGTGAACGCGTTTTTCTGTTTCAGATTCTGGATGTATAAGAACAGACTGAGAAACAGGGTGACAAGCATCACAAGCAGCAGCAGGCGTATGACGAGCCTGATCCGGCTGCGGGAATCAGCCAGCCAGCGTTCCTTCTGTTGCTCAAGATTGATTGACATATTACTTCTCACAATCCTGGTTCAGGAAGGGGCAGGTAACTCTACTCAGTCCCAGCATACTCAACACCAGCACGATCCCGAAAAGAGTGATGTTGTGGACATGGATGCCGTTTCGCTGCTTTCAGATATATGAACGAGGGTCTTTACTGAACACGATCATAACACTTCCGCAACGGAATCAAAACATTCGTTTAAAGACAGAACACTCAATCTGGCTGTAAAGCGATCTTTTCATGCTTGCTTAACTCAATCTTTCATGCCACTATATCTTCCACAACAGTCGGATTTCATTCCCGTCAGATTCACTGACAGCAGGGGCAGGGAAGATCTCATCTCTCATTATCACTGGTGTGGGTTGCGTTATTTTATGGATCAGAATGTTCGCACGTCACGTTTATTCAATCTGCTGTCGGCTGTGCTGGCATTTATTCTCTGGGGAGGCTGGGCCTATCACATTAATTCCCAGGCCTCTACTCAGTCAGGCATCGTTTCGGGACTGACACAGGGGACTGCCAGTTTTATGATCACCCTGTTCATGGTACATGCTGTCACACTACTGTTTCATCGGTTTCATCATCCCTTTACGAAGGTGCTGCTGCCGGCCGTCGTTGTCATCAGTTGTACCAGTCTGTTTCTTTATACCGTCCATTTAATCATGGGGACGCCTCGCATCTTCGCGACGATTCTACCTGCGTTAACCGTCGCCTTTTCTTTCTGCCTGTTTACGTCGTTTAAATTACTCCGAATTCACCAGCAGAGAAGCAGTCAATATGAATGAACCCAGCGCCCGACGTCCGCTCAAAGTCCGCGATGTCAAACTGGTCAATACGTTTGCCCGTTATCTGAGTGGCAAAAATATCACGCCCAACCAGATTTCAGTTACCAGCGTCTTTTTTGCGTTACTGGCAGCAGCCTGTTTTCTGCTGTTTGCCCGCTATGCTTACTGGTGGCTGCTGATCCTGGCCGGGCTGATGATCCAATGCCGCCTGCTGTGCAATCTGTTCGATGGCATGGTCGCCGTCGAAGGGGGCAAAAGTACGAAATCCGGCGAATTGTTCAATGATATTCCTGATCGTATTGCCGACCCGTTGATTCTGGTTTCCGCCGGCTATGCGATTCATATTGTCGACTATGGAGGCGAACTGGGCTGGTGTGCGGGACTGTTCGCCGTGATGACAGCTTATATACGAACATTGAGTGCAAGTATCGGTGCCCCCGTTGATTTTAAAGGGCCGATGGCGAAACAGCATCGAATGGCGATCCTCACGATTGCCTGTGTAGTCACCGCGCTGGAAACGATCTTTCGCCAAACAGACTATGGTCTGTTGATCGCTCTGATTGTGATCGTCGTGGGCTGCGTCATTACCTGTATTCGTCGCACAGTTTCTGCCTATCGGTTTCTGGAAGCCTGAGTATGTTCAATATCCCGCCTCACTCATTAAACGCGATGCTGGTCGTGCTGGGACTGCTGGTGACTGCCACGACCTGCCGCCTGATACTCGCCCGTGTCAAACCACAGAAAGACTACACCGAACTCCGGCAGCGGATTCAGTCCTGGTGGTGGATGATCGGCATTATTTTCGTCTGTCTGATCGTCAGTCAGACGACCGCGATTATCCTGTTTGCTTTTATCAGTTTCCTGGCATTGAAAGAATTCTTTTCCATCGTCCCAACCCGCCAGGCGGATCGACGCGTGCTGTTCTGGGCTTATGTTTCGATTCCCATTCAGTATTATTTCGTCAGTATCGGCTGGTACGGCATGTTTATCATTTTTATTCCCATCTATATCTTCCTGCTGCTGCCGATGCGGATGGTGCTGATTGGGGAAACGAAAGGCTTCATCTACTCAGCGGGAATTATTCACTGGGCAGTGATGCTGACGGTCTTCTGTCTGAGTCATATTGCCTATCTGCTGGTGCTGCCAGTTCAAAACAAAGAGGCGGGTGACATCGGGCTGGTGATTTTCCTGCTGCTGATGACACAGCTCAACGACGTCTGCCAGTACATCTGGGGCAAGCTGCTGGGGCGACATAAAATTATTCCCAAAGTCAGCCCTAACAAAACCTGGGAAGGATTCATCGGCGGTGTGCTGTCGATCGCCCTCGTTTCGTCACTGCTGGGACCTTATCTGACTCCCCTGTCACTGAAGTACAGTCTGCTGGGCGGATTGCTCATCAGCGGTTCGGGTTTTATCGGCGACGTCGTGATTTCCTCCATCAAACGGGATCTGGAAATCAAAGACAGCGGCAGTCTGATTCCCGGGCATGGGGGGATACTGGATCGCTGCGACAGTTTGATTTTCACGTCACCTCTGTTTTTTCATTTCCTGTATTACATGAATTACTGAGCCATGGAACGTGCCCTCAAAATTCTGTTCTTTGCGCTCTTTGTCAGACCCATTGTGTTTATCGTGCTCGGTCTGAACCTGCGAGGCAAACCGAATCTGCCGCTGGAAGGCCCCGCGCTGATCGCCGCGAATCACAACAGTCACCTCGATACGCTGGTGCTGATGAGCCTGTATCCGCTCTCAAAAATCCATCGGGTCCGTCCCGTCGCCGCTGCTGATTATTTTCTGCGAAACAAATATCTGGCCTGGTTCGCGCTCAAATGCATCGGCATCATTCCCATCAATCGTAGCGGTCGCATGCGAAAAAGCGAGTTGTTTGCCGGCTGTCATCAGGGACTGGATCAGGGAGACATTCTGATTCTGTTTCCCGAAGGGAGTCGCGGAAATCCGGAAGAACTGAGCGAAATCAAACGGGGCATCTATCATATCGTACACGACCGCACCGACACCCGGGTCACGCCGGTCATGATGCATGGTCTGGGGCGGGCCCTGCCGCGAGGCGAAGCGCTGCTGGTTCCCTTTAATTGTGATGTGATCATTGGAGAAGCACTCCCCGATGCCGAAAACGGGGAACAACTGGTGAATGCCATTAAAGACGCCTTTCTGGAACTGCAGAAGTATTGCATTACCTGCAGTCAGCCACGATCATGGATGCAGGATCCCAAACCGGGACCATAAGCATTCGATTTAATCCATGGAGTTCTGACTGATGAAGTTGCGCGCTGTCCTGCTGTTGTGCTTGCTGTTATTCACCACTTTTGCCTCGACCATTCAGGCGGCAGAAAAATCGCAGCGCCCCAATATCATTCTGATCATGTGTGATGACATGGGCTGGTCGGATATCGGCTGTTACGGCGGTGAAGTGCAGACACCCAATCTCGATCGCATGGCGGCTGAAGGACTGCGGTTTACCCAGTTCTATAATAACGCGGTCTGCTGGACGACGCGGGCTTCCCTGGTGACCGGTTTGTATCCCCGCTATCCACGTCCGCATCTGACGCGAAACATGGTGACGATCGGCGAAGTTCTACAACAGGCCGGTTATCAGACGGTCCTCAGCGGCAAATGGCATCTGGGGCGCACCGAATCAACGCATCCTGTCTACCGCGGGTTTCAGGAATATTACGGCCTGCTGGATGGCTGCTGTAATTTTTTTGATCCTTACTACCGCGATCCCAAATTCAAACGGGGGATTACCGGCGATGGTTACCGCTTCTTCGCTCATAATACGACGCGGATTACTGAGTTCCCCGAGGACTTTTATACGACCGACGCCTTTACCGACCATGCGATTCAGCAGATCAAGAACTGTTCTCAGTCAGATAAACCTTTCTTTCTGCATCTCTGTTACACGGCTCCCCACTATCCCCTGCATGCCAAACCGGAAGACATCAAAAAATACAAGGGACGTTATGCAGCAGGCTGGGAAGCGTTACGCAACGAACGTTATCAGCGGCAGTTGAAAATGGGGCTCGTCGATCCCCACTGGAAGCTGCCGGCCCGCGATCCGGAATCAGCCGACTGGGAACAGGACAAGTATCCGCGCGACTGGCAGGAACGCCGTATGGAAGTTTACGCCGCGATGATTGACTGCATGGATCAGAACATCGGGCGATTGCTGGCGACATTGAAAGAGACCGGCGTGGATGAGAACACGATTGTGATGTTTCTCTCCGATAACGGACCTGATGCCAGCGAACCAGGGGGAGCGAATCCAGAACAGCTTCCCGGTCCTAAGGAATATTACACCACCTGTGGTCCGAGCTGGGCGTTTCCGCAGAATACGCCCTTCCGTCGCTTCAAGACCTGGATGCATGAGGGGGGCATTTCGACTCCTTTCATCGTGCGCTGGCCTGGCAAGATCGAAGCGAATACCATCACGCGGCAGCCGGCACATATCATTGATGTCATGCCGACCTGTGTGGAACTGGCAAAAACCGAATACCCGACGACGTTTCAAACTCACAATATTCTGCCCGTCGATGGAAAAAGTATCCTGCCTGTCCTGCAGGGAGAAACCCGTGAGCCGCATCAGTCCCTGTTCTGGGAGCTGCGAAATAACCAGGCTGTTCGCCAGGGAAAATGGAAACTGGTCGCCGACCGTAATGTCAATCGCTGGGAGCTGTATGATCTGGAACAGGATCGTACCGAAACGAATGATCTGGCTGCCCAATATCCCGAGCGCGTGGCACAGATGAAAGCGGACTGGCAGCAGTGGGCGGAAAAAACCGGAGTCGCGCAGGAAAAACATCAGCGGGGGAAGCAGATTCCCTGAATGCAATTCCGCTTCAATGGTTTGCCCGTTTGAATTGTGAGAGTTCGCTGCGGGCCTGTTCCGTCAGTGGATGTTTCACGGCTGAATACACCCGGACTCGTTTTTTCAGCAGCCATTCCTTCCAGGGAACATTCGGTTCCATGGTTGCTAACGAATCGATGATCTGCTGATTTTCCATTTTTTCTGCGATCAGATATCGTACCAGCAGTCGATTGTCTTCCAGACGATGCAGGGCGAAGGGTTGCTGTAGCTGCTCGTACAGGGGAGCGGCGTATGCGGAGCTCTCGTCACACAGGCTGACGGCTTTGAACAGAATGGCGTCCAGCAGTTGA
>JAGQQP010000213.1 GCA_020426085.1 Planctomycetaceae bacterium
AGACTGGTGGTTCCGGTCAGTACGCTCATGTGGTTGGTAAGCTTGAGCCGATGGCAGTCGAAAACGACAGTGAGACTTATGAATTTGTAAACAACATCAGCCAGGGTCGTATTCCCCGTGAATACATTCCTGCCGTTGATAAAGGTTTCCAGCGTGCACTGGTCAAAGGCCCGCTTTGCGAATGTGAAGTGGTCGGCGTGAAAGCCATCCTGTCTGATGGTTCTTACCATGATGTTGACTCTTCGGAAATGGCGTTTAACGTTGCCGGTTTCAACTGTATGCGTGAAACCCTGAAGAAAGCCAACATGGCTCTGCTGGAGCCCATCATGAAACTGGAAGTGGAAGTTCCTGAAGAATTCCAAGGACCTGTATCCGGTCATATTGCACAGAAACGTGGTGTGATCAATACTTCTGAAACCCGTATGGGAACCAGTATCTTTGTCGCAGAAGTACCACTGGCCAGCATGTTCGACTATGCGAATGAACTGCGTTCGATGACACAGGGTAAAGGTGGATTCAGTATGGAATTCTCCCGTTACGCTCAGGTGCCTCGAAACATTCAGGAAGAAGTCGTCGCACGCCGCCTGAAAGAAAAAGAAGAACGTATGGCAACAGCCTAAGTTCTATGACGATAAACGAAAAAGCCCCGTTTTACGAAACGGGGCTTTTTTTATTGCACCAGGATAACATAACAGTCGCAGCAACGATCCATCAGGCCAGTTCCGCTTCTGCTGCCAGAATTGGTTCCATCAACTGGCGAATCTCTGCTTCCTGCTCACCGGTCAGAGTCCGCTGCGGTGCCCGAGGCGGTCCGAAGTCGGCCCCCGTCAGTGTAATCGCATATTTCAGCATGCTGATATTGAAACTGTCCCCGGCACGTGCCCGGTAATCTTCAATGGGAAGGATCTGCTGCTGAATCCGCATGCCTTCCTCATAATTCCCGGCATGAAACGCAGCATGCATCGCCAGCGACAGTCGCGGGCAGACATTGCCTGCACCACTGGTGAACCCACCTGATCCTGCCAGCATATAATAGGGTGCAAAGCGTTCTGCCGATCCGCAAATCCACTCCAGTCCGTGTGAATCCGCATTCACAGTCGTACGAAACTGATGCATCTGATTTACCGAATACTTCACGCCAACCGAACGGGAATCAGCGGCCAGTTTCAGCAGCAGTTCATCACTGGGGATTTCCGCTTTTTTATAGAACAGAGTCGGACAGTCAACCGCATCCATTACCGTCAGATAATATTCTTCCGCTCCCCGGTCACTCATATAGGGATGTGCGAACGGCATAAACATGATGCCGGTTGCCCCCGCTTTGATACAGTCAATGGCGGTCTGACGGGCTACTTTGACCTGGTATCCGATCGGAGCAAAGATCAGTGTTTCCGGGCCAGTCACTTCGCGGGTTACTTTGACCAGCTGGACAATTTCCTCGGGTGACAGGCTGTGAAATTCACTTGTGCCTGCCCCCGGTAAATAGACTCGCATTCCTGCTTCATATAATTTTTGAGTGTGCGCTGCCTGCTGATCCAGATTGATCTGATCGTTCTGATCAAAGGCAGTCAGCGGGACAATATGCACGGTTTGCAGCTGTTGACGTTCAATGGAGGGACTCATGAAACAATTCCTGTTACCTGGGTAGATCGGGGGACCAGAGACTTCATTTCTGACAATGCATCCTGCAGAATGAAACCACGACGTGGATTCTCAACAGAATACTTAAGACTCTTTACATACTGTTGTACGTAGAAAACGAGCGACCATCAATCGAGCCGGGCCCCATGAGTCAAAATAATCAACAACTCGAACATTGGTGCTATCTGGCATGTCTGATGGAGGCCACTGCCAGAAAACCGGGAAACGTCCATCCGGAGGCTTCTTTCCCTGACTTGAGCTATGCTGATTTTCTCAAATCGGCGGCAGTCATCGCTCCCCTGCTGGCTCAATCCATAGAACAAAGTACGGGAGAACTGGTTCTCTCCTGTATCAGAGAGACTCAAAGAGCAGTCACCAGCAATTCCAATCTGGGTATGGTTTTGCTACTGGCTCCCATGATGCGGATTCCCGTAAAATTAAACATCGCAGAAGGAATTCACGACGTTTTACATGAGTTGACTGTCGAAGATGCATGTGCCGCTTACGAAGCGATCCGACTTGCAAATCCTGGAGGAATTGGAACAGCAGAAGCCGAAGATATCACGCTGGAACCAACGGAAACGCTCCGCGACGTGATGTGTCTCGCTGCGGAACGGGACTCGATTGCCCGCGAGTACGCCACTGACTTTCAGATCATTCTAAAGACAGGAGTCCCCGCGATTACGGAATACTGGAATCAGACAGACTGCTGGGAAACCGCCATCATTCGTTTACAGCTGCGACTGATGGCTGACTTTCCCGATACTTTAATTGCCAGAAAGCGGGGCCTGACTGAAGCAGAAGCGGCCTCACATCGCGCCCGAACAGTCCTGCAGTCAGAAGCGGGAACTGCTCAACTCGAAGAATTTGATTTCTGGCTGCGTGAACAGGGAAACCTGCGAAATCCCGGCACCACTGCCGACCTGATTGTAGCAACACTGTTTGTCGCATTACGGGATGGTTTCATTCCTGCCCCTGCCCCCGGTACAATAATTGAAAAGATACCACCACAATTTCATCCGTACCTGAAATTAAAGTTTCACCATGAATAAATTTGCCCGTTACCAGGTGCGCGTCACCAAAGATCATCTGGTTTTCAGTGCAGCGCACTTCATCACATTCAACGGCAACATCTGTGAACGGCTACACGGCCATAACTGGCGCGTCGCCGCTGAATTGACCGGCCCCCTGGATGAGAACGGGTATGTGTTTGATTTCATCGCCCTGCGCGATCAGTTGCAGAAAACCGTTGATGCACTGGACCACCGGGTCCTGCTGCCGACTCTGCATCAGCAGATTAAAGTCAGAGAACAGGACCAGGAAGTCGAAGCCACTTTTGAAAACCGCCGCTGGGTCTTTCCCCGTGAAGACTGCATTTTGCTGCCGGTGGAAAACACGACTGCCGAATTGATCGCACACTGGATTGGCCAGCAGCTGCTGACTGTGATAGGATCCAATGAAGCCAGTCAGATCGAATCGGTACAGATCGAAGTAGAAGAAAATTTTGGACAGTGGGCCATCTGTAAGCTGCCTGTCGCATAATAATCATACCTCAGTCAACTCGCTGTCGCATCCGAGCGTGAACGAGTCAAGGAACGAAATCATGTCAGCAAACTCAGCCTGGACCATTGATATCACCGAAGAAAACTTCGAAACCGCGGTGATTCAGAAATCGGAACAGCTTCCCATTATCATTGATTTCTGGGCTCCCTGGTGTGGTCCCTGTCAGCAGCTGGCTCCCCTGCTGGATCAGCTGGTTGAAGAGTATCAGGGAAAATTCATACTCGCCAAAATCAACATTGATGAGCAACAGAACCTGGCAGCAGCATTTCGCGTGCAGTCGATTCCCATGGTGGTCGCATTCGTAAATGGGCAGCCTGTCGATCACTTCCAGGGGATTCTCCCCGAAGAGTCACTGCGGGAATGGATTTCTAATCTGTTGCCTTCTCCCGTTGACATGCTCTTGCAGGAAGGGCAGATTCTCGAAGAATCAGATCTGGCCTCCGCCGAAGCCAAATACAAAGCAGCCTTAGATCTGGAACCAGCCAATGACTTCATCAAAGTGCGTCTGGCGTCCGTGCTGGCAAAACAGTCCCGTTTTGATGAAAGCTCCCACATCATTCAGGAACTGGAGAAACGTGGATTCCTGGAACCGGAAGCAGAACAGATCAAGTCACAGCTTGAGTTACAGGCCGCTGCAGAAGAAGCAGGAGGCGTCGAAGCCGCTCGCGCCGCACTTGAGGCAGATCCTGATAACGCAGAACTGAAGATCGGGCTCGCCGACGCACTGGCAATTTCCAACAAACATGAGGAAGCTCTGGAAATCTGTCTGTCGATCATTGAACAGGATAAAGCAGGAGCAGGGGTTGAAGCCAAAGCGACCATGCTACGGATCTTTGATATCCTGGGGCCTCAATCTGCCCTGGTGAGCACCTACCGACGCAGACTGGCTACCCTGCTATATTAGATTGACGCGTCGAACAGATACGAGGTCGAACTTTATTGCCCGGCAGATCGGGTGCCTGCGGGTGAACCGGCAATCGGAACTCCAAACGGCAATGGGCGCCCTGCAACCTGGTAACCCAGTGAATGAGCGTGTTTCTGCAGACTGCGATACAGATCAAAACTGTCGGGATACACCCAGAAAGTGAGAGTCGACCCACTGCCGATTTCCGTGATCGCCTGGAAAAACTCCGAGTTGTTCTGCATCGCCTGCTCCAGACTCTCACCAGCGATATCAGCACTGCGACTGATTTCCCACTTGGAGACGCCGACACGAAATCCGCCACTGCCGCCGTTACTTAACTGATCGAGGGCAGACAACGCCTGACGTTCGACAATGTAGTCCATCGTATAGCCGCGATAAGGTCCCACTTTCCCGTGATGTTCCCGGTACTTTGCCAGCCAGCTTCCGCGTTTCATCACCTGGTCTTTCAGTTCCATCAGCAACTCATTAATGGGAACATAGGAAACACGATTCTCTGAAAGCAGAAAGTGCCATTCTTTATCTGTGACAAGTTGACTGACGGGCGTCAATCGATGCTTTAATTCCTTAATCTGTTCCTGTGGCTCAGAAACCTTACGGGCCTGTGACACGACGCGTTCCAGTCGCTCTTTCGTTTCTTTGGTCGTATCAACCAGACTCAACAACTGCCGGTATTCCTGCTCCAGTTGATCACTCTTCTGATTGACCTGCGACACCATCGACAGGACTTTGCCACTGACTTCCTGTTTCCTGATATTGATTTCAGCAGCCCCTGCTTTTCGACTCTGCATCGCCTGATCCAGCTGCGCCAGTTCCTGTTCCACCTTTTGAACTTCATCCAGAAGTTCCTGTGAAGGTTGCTGATAAATGATCTTAGGTTTCTGAGGCACAAATGGTTTTGGTTCCTGTGGCTCCAAAGCCAGAACGGGAGACGGTGGCGGTTCTGGTACAATCTTAGGTAGAAACGCTTTCAGATCCTGATCAATAATTTCCGGCTGAACGGGAACCGCTTCCTGATTTTCAGCCACCGTCACTGGTGCCTGGCTCATCTTGATCCCGGCGATCACAATCAGAATAATAAGAATCCCAACGATATTCGCCACGATGTCCAGAAAGGAATCTGATCCGAACCCTGTTTCTCCCTGTGCTGTACGGCGGCTCATCTTATTGCTCCTTCACAGTCGAGAGTGAGGAAGACCCCGGCAGCGGATCCAGCGTGTATTTTGCTTCGGTCTGAAGTCCCATCTTTTGTGCCGAGGATTTCAACCGTTCATAGTACTGATTCCCCCCCGGGCTGATCGTAAACTGCAGGGTAGGAACCCAGTAAAAGCCTTTAGGAGCAGCACCCCAGGAAGTCACATATTGATCCAGCACAACCATCATCGTCTGTGACAGTTTTTCCGGTGAGATGCCCTGATCGACGCCAATCACCTTTTCGTCTCCTACGATAATCCGGTCTGCACCGATCTGAACCGTAATTTCCCGCTCAAAACCGATGCCGGAACGTGACTGCAGAGCGCCCCACGGTCGATTCTGCGAATCCATGTCCGACTGGCTTGCCGACCTGTGTGATCGTTGCAATGAAATCGAACTGGCGTTGCCGGCTCCTCGAGCTGATTGCCCCGGTGTCCGCGGAAATGGACTCGGTGGAATCGCATCCGCGCTGGCAGTCTGCTGCTGAGAAGCACTGTTTCCGGTCTGAGTTCCCTCTTTCAGGAACGGATTTTCGATCATGCGATTCTGAGCCATTGCTGCTTGAGAATCGGTTTGAACTTCTGACTGCCCCTGCTTCTGTTCTCCACCGGCAGGCTTTCCGGGCTGCCGGTCTTCCAGATCGATCAGATGCTGCTCTGCCATTTCTTTTAACTGATCACGGCCG
Organism: Planctomycetaceae bacterium; assembly: GCA_020426085.1. Taxonomy (GTDB): domain Bacteria; phylum Planctomycetota; class Planctomycetia; order Planctomycetales; family Planctomycetaceae; genus Gimesia. The sequence goes on from JAGQQP010000213.1 coordinate 6,006, forward strand.
ATTACCTTGGCCTGTTTCACACCGGGACCAGCCCCTTCACCACCGCTATAGGGACCTTTGAGATCTTCAATGTCGTAGACTTCAGCGCCTGGACGCGTGCCAGGGAGATTTCCAGTTGAACCTGCTCCGGTCTTGCCGGCATCCGCTGTCGCTCCGGAATAGAGCCCGCGATGTTCTCCACCGCTGTGACCGCCTCTATTACCCTGTGACACAATGTGCTGCTGATCGGCAACCCGTGATAAATGTTCGGCTCGCGCCATCTGCTGGCGCGGTGTTAATACATCACTGAACCGGGACGAACCAGCTCCCGCTCTCCCCTGTAAGAGTTGTCCCGATCCTGATCCTGCGGATCCCCCTCTGCCTTGACCTGAGACTTCCTCCGGTTCAATGACCCGGACTGTGCCGGTTCGCGCATCAAACTGCAGGCGTCTCTCGCTGGTTCCCTGTTGACTCTGGCTTAGTTGAGAAACCAGATGCTTTCGTTCACTCAAGACACGATCGACGGCTTCCTGGCAGACCTGTTCTGCTCGGGTATCTTTAGCGGGCAATGCAAATTCCCAGTCAGCGTCAATCAGTTCGTAACCGGAATCGAGTTCCAGGTTATTCAATAGTTTGCGGGCCACATAGTAACCCACGCTGCCACTGGGTCTGACCAGAATCAGGACGTAAGGTTCTTTCCCCGTGCCCTGATCTTTCGCTCTCCAATATTGAAATAACGCCTGGGTGCCTGCCAGTAACGGATTGTAACCGGGCGTAAATTCTTTCAGGTCTTCTGGCGTTAAAGTAATTCCTTCGGGGAGAAACGTCAGCCCCTGGTCAGTACATTCAATTAAAATAGGACGTTTCGCCGTCCCGGTCTGACCATCATAGGGAATAATCGAATACTTGCTGCGTGCCGTTTTCTGTGACTGTTTTTTTGCTTCCAGATTCTCTAATTCTTCCTGAAGCATTTCGGCAATTCGTGCTTTCTGCTTCTGCAGGGCATTCATTTTCTGATTCAGTTCTTTGTCCTTCTGATTCAGAGACAGTATCTGCTGCTCACTCTGTTTCAACTGATCTTCTGACTGGTCCAGTTCCTGTTTC
>JAGQQP010000214.1 GCA_020426085.1 Planctomycetaceae bacterium
GAGGCGGATTCTTATCAGATTGTCCCCAGTCTGAATTCTAGAATTGTTGTTTATGGTTACTTATGGTCCCAGACAGAGACACTGGATGATGAACTGATTTACTATATTCCCGAGGGGGAGACTGCGACTCTGGTACCGTCAAGTGATGTCAGTGGTAATATTTCATTCACGGGCGGTTATAAAAATATCACTTATAGTAGTGTTGCCATACTGCAGCAGGATGATCTGCAGGAACTGGCTGGCCACTTAAGAGTTACTGGAACCGTCGGCAATGATGTGCTCACGATCAATGCGACAAATGAAAATTCCGGAACCTGGCAATTCAACTCTGGCCCTGAGGTGGCGTTCTCGAATATCGATGAGCTGGCCTTCTATGGCCTGACAGGCAATGATCGGCTGGTGATCAACAACCCCGATGGGGCTATTTTCAATCCCGCTGGTGGAATCCTGTTTAACGCCGGCGGTCAGACAGGGGACCTGCTGGAACTTCAGGGGGGATATGCGACGTCAGAAGAACATCGCCTGGTGGCAGGCAAGAATGCGGTCTACTTTAATGGTGCCACCGAGGCAACCATTCGCTACGTGGGAGTTCCCACCATCATCTCAGCGATGGATTCGGCTGAGACTGTATTAACCGGGGACAGTCTGACGGTCTCTACCGATGATGGCATTCAGACCCGGGTAGCTGGAAATACTTCAGTGCTGGTTGGCAGTCTCGCCGGGACACTGGCCGTTGTGGGAGATACTGAAGCCGCCTCTATTCAGTTGAATTCCCTGGGATCAGGCATGACCGGGATCCTGCAGGTCGGACGGGACAGACAGGAAACGGTTACATTGAACAATGGCCTGAATCTGGGTGCCGCGAATCTCATCGTTAATGCAGGGGCAGTCACAATCGATGGTGATGTCAGTGGTACTGGTGACGTTACAATTCATGGGAGTTCGATTACATTTTCCGATTGGAATCATCAGATTGACGCGGGCGCGGGAACCATCGAACTGCAATCCGATCAGGGGATTATTCTAGGCCAACTGCTGACAACCGGTGATGTCAAGGTGACGACGCGTGCGGGAGATATTCAGGGATTTGGATCTGGTAACAGTATTATCGCTTCATCAGCTCTGTTGATTTCGGAAAAGGCGGCCATTCGATCTCTTCGCACAGAGGTCAGTTTTCTGGAAGCTTATGCGAATTATGGGGTTGAAGTACTCAACTATACGGATTTGATTATCGGTGGAATTAGTGATCTGGTAGGAATCAACTCGCTGTCAGGTGAGGTTTATATTTCTGTCTGGGGAGGGCTTACGGTCAACGAAGATATCAGGTCAACAAGAATCAGACTAAATACCGTCGAAACTGTTGAGATTGCAAGTGCGGATCAGAATCTGGTGATTGAGTCGGGGGTTGTATTACAGGCGGCGGATTATTCAGCGATTTATTTAAACTCGAGCGATGATCTGATGCTGGAGTCTCAGAGTCTGTTGAGTGCAGGTGATATTTATCTCTCAGTTGGTATCAATGTACTGGATGGCGAGGGAGGACGGTTCGATTTAAGGGGGCAACTGGTCGAGCGAATTGATTTTCCTACGGTATATGGGGGAGCGCTTTCGGATTCATTCCATATCTATCCCGGTCTGGAAAATCAAATCTGGATTGCAGGCCGAGAGCCCGGAACGGAAACCTCTCCGGGCGACACACTCTACTATTACACCCCGGAAGGAGTGACCGGCACAGATACTGCAGGCGGTACAACAGGCAGTGGTGTCATTAACTTTTCGCAAGGTGTTCAGAACATTGAGTATTCTGAGATAGAGACTGTGATCAGTGCCGGAATTCCTCCGGTCTCAGATAATTCATATCTGCAACTGGCTGGCACAGACGGTGATGATGTGTTGACCATCAATGCCACTGGGGAAGCTTCCGGAACCTGGCAATTGAATGACGGTCAGGTGAACGTGTTTTCTGATATTGAAAGCCTGACTTTCTTTGGTTTGAGTGGAGACGATCAGTTGGTGATCAATCATCCCGTTGATGGAGTCTTCCAGCCGGGCAGTGGTATTAACTTTGTGGGGGGGAGTGCAGGGGAAACGCTGGGAGATACTCTGGAGATTGTGGGTGGCAGCAGCCTGGAGACTCAAATGGAATTTCTGTTTGAAGGTGTGGGAGCTGTCTATTATGAGGGAGAGACGACGCCTGCAATCCGTTACTTTGATCTGGAAGAGGTTCGCAACCAGGGGACTGTTGAAAATTTAAATTTAAAATACCGTTCAATCAACTCGCAGACATTGACAGTGAATGACGCTGGATCAGGTCTGACTTCCATCGATTCCAACTTTGGTACGTTGCTGACATTCAGTTCGCCTGCGGCATCTCTGTCTGTAAGTGTAGCAAGTCATCCCAGCTATGATCCACTCGTGAGTCTGAATTCGATGGGTGACGGATTCCATGCGGATCTTACGATTTTCAATGAAAACGAAAATCTGAATGTGATCCTGGCCGATGGTTTAAATCTGGGCAGTGGTGCTGTCACCATTTATGGAGAAACGGTTCAGATTGCCGGGGCTGTTGCAGGAGCCGGTAACCTGGAGATCGTGGCAGCGACAATTGAATTTCCCAATGCGAACAGTTCCCTCAATACCGGTGACGGCGATCTCAGCCTGCAGGCGCTGAATACGATCAATCTCAAGGAAGTCGTCACGACCGGGACTGTCGAAATCACTTCGACCAGTGGTGATATTCGGGATAACAATGGCACAGCGTCAAACATCACCGCTGCTCAGGCTACTCTGTCTGCACTTTCGGGTGAAATTTACCATCTGGAGACCGTCCTCGAAAGAATAGAGATGATCGCTGATGGAAGAATTATTGTGTTTAACACGGGAGATTTGATCATTGGTGGCGTCGGTGCGCTGGAAGGCGTTGCCTCAGTTAATGATCGGGTGTTGGTCACCACGATTGGCCAGATGCTGATTCAGGAGAATGTGACGGCCTTCGATAATGTTCTGATTCGGACGTATGACTCGGATGTTGTTAGTCTCAATGAGGATATTATCGTCAAGTCTGGAGTGACGATCCAGGCTGAGACTTATAGCGTCAGGATTTCAGCGGCTGATGACCTGAAGATTGAGGAACAGGCAACCCTGCAATCGACGGCATATACCATCCTGCTTGAAGTGAATTATGGAAGCTCAGATGGGGCTGGAGGTGTGCTGGAGCTGTATGGAAACGTGATCACACCGGGGGCCTCAGCTGCTACGAGCCTTGGAGGAAGTAATGAGAATGATATTTTTTGGGTAGTTCCCAGTCTCACTTCCAGAATAATTATTTCAGCCCTCGATCCACTGCCACCCGGGCCTGTTGGGGATGAATTGATTTATTATATCCCCGAGGGAGAAACCGCTTTACATGTAGCCGATACTGATGCGGGAACGATCTCATTTACGGGTGGTTATTATGATATCGATTATGGCAGCATTGAGTCATTCATACTGGCGGGCAGTCTGACGCTGGAAGGAACTGCCGGCGATGATGTGCTGACGATCAATGCGACTGATGTCAACTCCGGGACGTTTCAGTTGAACGATGGCCCCGCTGTTGCTTTTACAGATCTGTCTGACCTGACATTTTCCGGCCTGGACGGGGATGACCGACTGGTCATCAATCATCCGACAGAAGGTCTGTTTGCGCCACTGAACGGGATCCTGTTTGAGGGCGGTGATCAGACGTACGAGGATTCTATTGAGATACTGGGGGGAGCCGCGGCTTCGGTCGAGCATCGATTTGCGAACGAGCATGATGGCAGCATCTTCTATAACGGGCAAACAACAGCCGCGATTACATACACGGGGCTGGAACCGGTACTGGATACAATCGCTGCGACCGATCGCATCTTCAGTTTTACCGGGGAAGCAGAGACGATCACGCTGTCTGATGATGGTGACGCAGGTGATGGTGAGTCGCTGATCGATTCAACACGGGGGGAACTGGTCGTCTTCACCCATCCGACTGGAACTCTGACAATCAATACAGAAGTCGCCGGTGGGGCAGGCGTGGATACCATCATCATTAATACGGTCGATTTGACGTTCACGGCAAGTCTGACTGTCAACGCGGGGAATGATGACACGCTGACGCTGAATACCGTCAACTTCGGTTCTGGTAACGTGGACCTGAATGCAAATCAGGTCAATATTGATGGTGCATTGACTACCAGTGGCAGTGTCGAGATTAATGCAGATTCACAGATCCGTTTTGCGGATGCCGGGAGCATTGACGCAACGACGAATATTGTCAATCTGACTGCAGGTCACGATATTCAACTGGGACAGATCACCACATCCGGTGCAGTCCAGTTGATTTCCACAACTGGTGCTCTTCTGGACGGTACCTCTAGTGGAAACAGTCTGATACAGAGTGATATCCTGTTGATCCAGGCTGCCACCGGTATCGGAGGGGCCGGAGATGCAGGCATCAAAACGGAAGCCAGTCACATTACTGCGAATTCAACCCAGGGGCCAATCTTCATAAGTAACTTCGGAGATCTGTTCGTGCAACTTTCAGAATTGCCTGATCTGATTCTGAATGAAGATACTGGAGAACAGATAATTGATCTTTCACAGATTACGACAGCCGGAGGCACTTCACAGCCTTTGAGTGTTACCGCACAAAGCAGTCTGCCTGCGGTAATCCCCGACCCCCAGGTGAATTTTGCTTCAGCAGATACTACAGCGAGTCTCGTGTTCACACCCGTAACTGAGCAGAGTGGGATTGCGACAATCACCCTGTTCGTCACTGATGGAGGGGATGATCATCTGCTGGAAACGACGGAAGATAACCGGTCCATCGAGTTAGCATTTGATGTGACACTCAACGCTCAAAATGATGATCCCGAGTTAGATCCGCTCACGGATCTGTTACTCCCACGAAATGAGTTCGAGCAGACGGTGAACTTGAGCGGGATTACAGCGGGCGGTGGTGAGTCGCAGCCGTTACGGGTGACCGCCCAGAGCAGTAACACGGGACTGATTGCGAACCCGGTGGTCAACTATACCTCTGCTGACAACACCGGCAGCCTGATCTTCACCCCGATCACCGATCAGACGGGAACGACTACAATTACCGTTACGGTGGAAGATGGTGGCCTGGATGGCAACCTGGAAACCCCGGAAGACAATGCCAACATCACCCGGACGTTTGAGGTCACTGTACGGGAAATGGAAACCCTTTCCCTGCGAGTGGTCGACGTGCAGACAGCCACCGATGCGAATGGAGAAACGGATTCTCTGCCTGCTAATCAGGAATGGATCAGTGAGTGGGAGGACTACTGGGTAGAGATCTGGGTCAGCACGGAAGATCTCGCCAGCCAGGGGATCGCTTCCGTCTTCCTGGATCTGAGCTATCAGACTGCATTTACCACTGCTACCGGTTTTGAATTTGGAGACGCATTCTCCCTGAACCAGACCGGGACAATCGACGATGTTACCGGCCTGGTTGATAATCTGTCTGCCTCGACAGCGGTTGCCGATCTGGGGCTGACCGGGAATCTGTTGTTTGCCCGTATTCACTTTGAATCGCTGGCTGACGATCAGGTGCTGCTGGACTTCGAACAACAAAGCATCGGACCATATGATCTGTCTTTACAGGTTCTGTCTCGAGAATTCAGCCTGGTTAACGGCAGGACGAGTACGGCACCAGTCGTTGATGTCTCAGCAGCTGAGATTTATGCCAATCCGCTGGACCTGAATGATGACGGTTTATTGAATTACCGTGATCTGATCCTTTTGGTCAGTGTGTATGGAGTGGTTCCCAGTGAGTCAGTTTCAGACTACGCCTGGGCTGCGGATCTGGATCAGAATGATCTGGTCAATTACCGGGATTTAATCGCTTTAGTTACGAACTATGGTAAATCGAAATCGGAAGCTCAGGAAATCAAATATCCCGTCAATTATCCCGATGCCTGGAACCGGTCACTGCTGGTGACAACAGGATTTTCCAAGACTCAGTCAAAGGTTCCGGCTCTGAAGCAAAGCCAGGCAGAGGATCTGCTGCAGGCTGCCGTTGCAGAAATGAGCACGGGTCTGTTGCCAGAGGATCAAGAGAAGCTGGCGTCCGTCAAAATCGAGGTGGTCGATCTGTCCGGCACAACTCTGGGCCAGGCGACAGCGGATACGATTTATGTGGATCTAAACGCAGCCGGCTATGGCTGGTTTATCGATCCGACACCCCTGGATAACAGTGAGTTTCAATACGACAGCCAGCTGTCACTGATTGCATTGCCTGGAAGCGAAGCAGAAGGACTGATCGATCTCTGGACCGTGATTCGTCACGAACTGGGACACCTGCTGGGGTATGAGCATTCTGAGGAGGGGGTCATGGAATCAGTGCTGACTCCAGGCGAACGCAAATTGTCTGAGTGGACTGCCGCTACAGATGACTTTTTTACTTCATTGAATGAAGATACCGAGTTGCTCGCTTTTTGAGGGCGAGAACAGCAAGCAATACAAAAAAGTATTGGGGCTTGTGACCAGTGTTTTTCTCAGAATAGAGTTATTGCTGGGACAGCCGGTTTCTTGTAAGCCAGATTAAAGGCTGCTTTCCGGTTATGGTAAGCAGCCTTTAAAGTGGAAGCCGTTTTGCGCATTATCGCATCAAGCGATGTTACTTAGCGGCACCGCCAGGTGTTTTGGAGTGCGCATTCTGCGGGAAGTCGAAGGTCAACACGAGTGGTTCGGTTCCCGTGTTCTCGATTTCCACACCACCGTTCGCAAGTGCCGACTGAGTGATGAACCCGATTTCGGGATAGATCTCACCAAGAATCATATCCTGATGATAGCGCACTGCGAGCTTGCCAACGCGGCCGCTTCCACCGTTGGTGTGGAACATCGTGGGACTTTCAGGGCAAAATGTCGTCCTGGCACCAGGTTGCACGGTCAGCCGGAGAATCGAGCACTTCTGATCGCCGAGGAAATCTCCGTAAACGATCCACTTTG
>JAGQQP010000215.1 GCA_020426085.1 Planctomycetaceae bacterium
GCCTGCCTGTTCTGGATGCGATGATTCCTTCTGCGTATGCAAGGCCTTCGACTTTTAAATCCTGGTCAAAATCCACCGCCAGACATCCCCGGATGATCTGCTGCTATGTTCCGAATGGAGTGAATATTCTGGAGTGGGTGCCTGCGACTTCCGGAAAGAGCTATCAACTTTCGAAGACATTGTCTGCGCTGCAGGCGCATCAAAGCGAGTTTACTGTAGTCAGTGGGATCGGTCATCCGTCTTCCAAAGGGGGACATTCCGGCGCAGACACCTGGCTGACGGGCGCCGACTTATCCGCGGTGCCCGGCAGTGATTATGCCAATACGGTTTCTGCAGATCAGATTGTGGCAGAACATCATGGCAAACAGACCCGTTTTCCCTCGTTACAGATTTCGGATGCATCAGGGACCGGAGCAGCCGGACACAGTCATACACTGTCGTTTGATCGTAGCGGGACACCAATGCCGGCAGAGAATTCTCCCCAGCGACTTTTCGAACGACTCTTTGTGCCCGAAACCACAGCGGGAAAAAAGGCAACCCTGAAGCGGTATGCAGAACGAAAGTCGATTCTGGACAGTGTGCAACAGGATGCAGCACGCTTAAATCAGAGACTGGGAAAACAGGATCAACAGAAACTGGATGAGTATTTGACTTCTGTTCGTGAAACTGAGCAGCGGGTGACTCGTCTGGAATCCTGGATTGATGTTCCCAAACCCAGTGTGCCATCGGCGGATTTACAGTTAAGCAGTCAGCCAGGCAATGCCCATGATCGACCGATGTGGATTGATGTGATGCTGGAAATTTCTTACCTGGCGTTCGCTACGGATACAACTCGCGTGATCACATTTGAATGGTCGCGGGAAGCGGGCGGCTTTGGTGGTGGAGGTGAGAATCATCACGAACTCTCACACCATGGTGGCGATGCCGACATGTTGAAAAAACTGGGGGTGATCGATCGCTTCCATCTTTCAAAACTGGCACGATTCCTGGATCTACTGAAATCCACCCGTGAAGAGAATGGTTCCATGCTGGACCAGACGATGGTGCTTTATGGATCTGGAATGAACAGTGGGAAGGGGGGAGAACATTCCCCTCGGAATCTGCCGACCCTGGTTGCAGGAGGGCGCCAGCTGGGGTTGAAGCATGGTCAGCATCTGGCATTCGATGTTGAGAAACATCCCCCGCTCAGTAATCTGCTGCTGTCACTGATTCAGGCGATGGGTGTGGAATCCGCCCGGTTCCAGGATTCCACTTCGACACTGACCGGTCTTTCCTGATTTCGTTTATGTTAACCAGGGGAGCAGGGCCTGGGCGAAGGAGAGGACGAGGAAGAAGCCGCACATGTCGGTGAGGGTGGTCAGGATCGGGCCGGAGGCGAGGGCGGGGTCCATTTTGAATCCCTTGAGTAACAGCGGGATCAAGGCACCCAGGCAGACTGCCATCAGGGTGTTGAGGCCGAGTGCGCCGCCGATCACCAGGCCGAGATAGGGATTGCCTTTCCAGATGTAGGCGACGCCTCCCAGTAAGATACCCAGCGCGATTCCGTTGACCATCCCTAAAGCGAATTCCTTGCGGAAGACGTGCAGCCAGTCACTGGGGCGGATGACGCCGAGCACCAGTTCCCGCGTGCTGACCGCGATGGCCTGGTTGCCGCTGCAGCCACTCATGTCGGATACGATGGGCAGAAAGACCGCCAGCGCGATCACGCTCTCCAGCGTCTCTTCGTACATGGCGATGATACTGGCGGCGAAGATATTCAGCAGAATATTGATACTGAGCCATGACAGACGCCGCGCGCTGCGGGTTTTGAGAGGCAGGCTGCGCAGTTCTTCCCCGCCCATAATCCCCGCGAAGCGCAGGAAGGTTTTACCGGCGAGTTCTTCACTGGCCGCTTCGACATCTTCCCGTCGGACAACGCCGACCAGGACGTTGTTCTCGTCAACGACAGGCAGACCAAACAAGGGGTGCGCGTCGAAGAAGTGCAGCAGTTCCTGCAGCGGAGTCATGTCCGAAAAACTGTGAGGATTGGCGATCATCATTCGGGACAGCTTGCGGCCGGGAGGCGCCATCAGCAGATCGCGGAGTCGCAGCACTCCCACGAGTTGCAGGTCGGCATTGATGACATAGATATATTGTACGTTGTATTCGGCGTACTTTTCGGCATTTTTTCGGAGATCCGAAACGACGTCGTCCACCGTCTCTGTCTCCTGAAAGGAGAGCAGCTCGGTGATCATCAGACCGCCGGCACTGAGATGATTGTATTTAGCCAGAAAGCGGACATTCTCGGCTTCTTCCGGGTCCATCTCTTCCAGAATGGCTTCCGACTGGGCTTCCGTCAGCTGATCCAGCAGGTCGACCTGCTCGTCACTGTTCATCTCATCAAGGATGTGGGCGGCCTGTTCGGGAGGTAAGCTGGAGAGCAGTTGTCCCGCCTGCAGTTCCGGCAGCGATTCCATCAACCACGCGGCGTTTTCGTCATCCAGCAGGGCGATGAACTCATGCTGTTCCGCTTCCGACAACTGCGCCATGATGCGTGCGTCTTCGCCGGGGGGAAGTTCCTTGAGAAACTTATGCGCGGCATCGGGGTCTCCGGCGGCGACGATCTGTTCCAGCTGATCCCAGGCATCAGGTTGTTCAACGGCAATTTTTTCTGTTGATTCATCCGGCTGATTCATCTGACTCGATCCATTCCATTCAACGGAATTCAGATGCATATTGATCTGTTTCCGGCTGAAAAACAGTTTTTTTGTCTACAATTGCTCTTACCCGGGAGAGGGGAACGCGGTCTGATCCCGGGATTCTGCAGGAAGTCTACACTATTTCTGTGAATGCGACAAATCCTGCAGCAGAGGTTTCAAGAGTTGAATCTGTTGATTTGATCCCGGCTCAATGTACATTGAACAGGAAACATTTCTACAGAGAAAGGGGCAAACCAAAAGGTAAAGAGAGGAGAACAATCAACGAAATAAGTTCCGGCTGTTTCGCAATGCTGGTTCATTGAAGAGTAAACCAGGTAAGTGGCGACGTCTTGTCGGCAATCTCAATGAGATGTATTTTATTAGCATCCCTGTCTCATCACTTACCAGTATATTGATAATATTCGTGTGCCGCTGGTTGTCAACCAGGTTCAGCTTACAAAACAGAACGAATGACAGATTGTCGCCCTGGCAATCTGCGCTGAAGGGATTCCCCTTCCTTTCCTGAGTTTCTATCGAACTGATTTTGAGAGTAGCGGATGCCGTGCAGGCTTTGATTGATGAATTCGCACCTGGCGTTTCACTTTTTCTCTTCCAGCAACTCGTCTACTTTCTGCAGCGCTTCCGGTAGAGTACCTGTGAAAGTCAGGTTCCCCTGTTGATCGATGACGGCTGTCTGAGGCAGTTCACGTACTCGAAAGTTCTGTATCGTCTTGCCAAACCAGCCTGCTTCTTCCGGGCGGTGAACGATGGCGAGCATGTATTTCAGTTCCTGCTGCGTGGCGAATTCCTGCAGTTGAGAGGGTGAGATGGCCCAGTCATGGAAGCCGATGAGCACAACAGGTTGATCAGCGTATTTATCGTACGCAGAGTTCATTTCCGATAACTGGTCCAGACTGCTGGGATTTCGCGTGCCCCAGAAGTGGATCAGGGCCACATTTCCGTTTAAGTCAGGGGCAGCGGTCGGACCCTCCGTCGTCAACCACAGAGCCGGTTCCAATTTGGGGGCGTATCTGCCGAGCTGAGGATCGGTTTGCATTTCATGGCTGAAGTAGGGATGCCGTCTCAGGTAAGTCGCAAAATCATTGACCGGTCCCCTGAGGACTCTTTTCGACATCTGGTTACCTGCGGTGTAACTTATATTCTCGGGTAACTGGCGGGTATCAACAATCTCAGTTCCTGCTGGCAATGCGATCGAGAATGCATCGACGGGAACAGGTGAGAGTATTTCTGTTTTTTCGATCACCACTGCTTCCAGAATTTGCAGTTCTCCCGCTAATGCCTTCCAGTGGATCTGCATTCCAGGCAGAATCAGACCATTGGCCAGTTTCACCGGGGCAAAATAGAGTTTGGCCTGTTCATAATCTTTCGGAAACATTCGATAGTACGTTTCAAATATAAAACCGGTCTCCTGATCCAGGACACGGCGGAAAACGGTATGATCTTTTTCTGAGCTAAAAATGATTTTCCGGCCTTCGTGGCGGATCTCGGCTTCGGGTTGTTTACCGTTTAAGGGATAAGGAAAACGATGACGCAAGGAAGTCCATTCACATAGATCGTCAGGAGATTCGACAGAATGATAGACTCTCCCTTTCCGGGTCAGGTTGATGGATGCCTGATTGGTGCTGCTGCTATGCTGAATGGTATTCCAGCCATCGGTCATACTGGTGATGTTGGGTAATGGCTGGCCTGACAGGTTGAAGAAAAGTGGAGGATGGGTCTCAGAATTAAAGTAGCGCGCTTCATGTTTGAAGTTACCGTGTGCTGTGAGTACCTGTTTATACCATTCCGTTTCTGCCGGGTGATATTTGTTGAGCAACGATTTGATATCTGGCAACTGATAAGGATCGAGTGCGCGCAATTCTTCGAGCAGGCTCCTGGTGTCAAAGGATGATTCCCGGCGGAGCGAGACTTTCTGTGTGGTGACACGCAGCGGTGTGAGCCGCAGCAGTTCCGATTGAATGTGCCATTTCTTCTGAATCTCAGGCGTGTAGAGTGAGTTTTTACGAGGCTGCAGATCGCGGGCGACCAGATGTGTGGGCAGGGATTCCACTGGCGTTAATCTGATAATCACTTCTGTGATCTGCCCTGGTGTGAGTTTGATGCGTTCCGAACGACTCCCGTCTGCCTGTGCCAGCGAATACGGCTCTGCGACGACAAAACGTCGCATTCCCGGTTCCATAAAGGCCTGGATTTCACCGGTGTCATTCGTGAATGGGTAATCAACAAAGACTGTCTGGGTAGAGACAGGGATCTGTTCTCCCGAGTCATAAGTTTCGTAGTTGAAGCGGACCCCCGGAATGGGGGCCCCCGTTTTTGTGTTGATGGCTTTGAGTTTTACTATCGCTGCCGGGCTGAGTTTCATGGTGACATGGGGGGTGTCGGTTTTTTCCGCTGCGTCTCGTTTGGGAACAAAATGCTGCTGACTCAAATACAGAAAGGGCTGGTCCGTGCTGGGTTCTGCAACCAGTCTGTATTCATCCGGGATGAGCCTGAGCTTTGCGTTTCCCTGGCTGTCGGTTCGCGCCTGGATGCCACCGCGTAGCACATCTCCGATATGGTGTGCTGTTACCATGACATTTGAAAGTGGTCGTCCTGAATCACTTTGAACAACATGCACGGTGACATCACGGGGAGCTGTAAACTGATGGTTGAATTCACCGTCATAACCAGTGGCGACTGTATCCCGGGAGGTACGAGCGCGATCTGCCGTCATCAGGGTGAATTGCCAGGGAGCAAATTCGAGCCCCGGATCAATATTCGCTGCATAACTGGTGTCGCGCCTCAGTTGTGTGAATTCGTAGCGTCCCTGCGCGTCGGTATAGGTTTCACGCACTGTGGAAGGGACTACTGAAAAGTTGATGAATGAATCGGTCTGGTTTAAATAAGGGTTTTCCTGTTTGAGATAGCGGCAGGAACCTGTTCTGTTTGGAGTGGGAGTGAATGAGCGATCAACGTGTCCCAACTGCACTTTCGCGTTGGCCAGGGGATGTCCCTGCCTGTCGGTGATGACGCCTCTCAGTTTTGCCGGCGCATCAAACTGCAGATCGATGACAATGGGTTCATTCTGATAGAAGGCGTTTCTCGTGACGTGACTGTTACGATCCCGCCCCTCGTTTTCTTCAGGACGCGCGGCGGGGCGATAATTGCGGGCAGGATGCCAGGTGAGGCCATAATTCTCTTTCGTGCCGAAGACGATGAAGTCACTTTCGTCGGGTCGCGAGTGAGGATCGCGATTGTTGATGACAAACAGTTGAACGTCTTTGAGTTCATAATGTCCGTTCTCATCGCTGCGGGTGTGACCGCGCAGCTGTTCAAAATCGCCTGGGGTAATCCAGCCTCGACTGGCAACATAAATGTCAGCATCTTTGAGCGGTTTACCGTCTGCATTCCGTGCCGTGCCTGTAATCGTGACGCGATGCAGCGAGGCACCATGTCCGCCCAGCCTTCCCGGTTCATAGATCGTTACGACTTCGGGGGGACGGCTGGTCTCTGGCTGTTGTGGTTCTGCTGCCAGCAGCGGGCTTTGCCAGAGGCACAGCTGCAGAGCTGCGCTGAGAGAGAGTAGTGTCCAGAACTGCCACCGTAGCCGGCAATTACCTGTTCCTGAGCCGCAAGCACATACCATCGCATTTCTCCCCGATTCCATTTCCTTCCATTGTTTACGCCTGAGACAATGAAAGATGCAGATGTATATTTGTGGGTGTGGGGAGAGTATACACGATTGCAGGTCAGGAATGCAAAGAGGATCTTCAGGATTCGATCACGACAGACCTGCTGAGGGATTTATTCGTTCATGCGTTCGGAGTTCATCTGATTGCATAAAAAAAGCACTCTGCATGTGATGCAAAGTGCTTCAGAAGTGGGCGATGAGGGACTCGAACCCCCGACCCTCTCGGTGTAAACGAGATGCTCTAGCCAACTGAGCTAATCGCCCGGATTTTCAATATACATCGGAAAATCCAATGTTTTTCTTGTGTCTTGTTGAATGACACGCCCGTATTATGGCAGGTTCGTAGCGAAATGCAACTCTAGCGTGTAAACTGTTTTAATGCCTTCGCTGACTTTGGACCGAATTTAGCTGTTCTGCGGTTTTTTCCTTTCTCGAGAAAGATTTGATTTATGTCTCATTGCCTGGTCACCGGTGGTGCCGGATTCATTGGCAGCCATTTATGTGAGCAATTAATTAAGCAGGGACAAGAGGTTACTGCCGTTGATGATCTGTCGACCGGTTTTCTGCAAAACCTGGATGGGATCATCGATCATCCCAACTTCACGTTTCGCA
>JAGQQP010000216.1 GCA_020426085.1 Planctomycetaceae bacterium
GTTCCCGAAATCCCGGTGGTACAGATTCAACTGGCAAACAGTTATCACAGCCAGGGGGATTCAGAGCAGGCAGTCGCAATTCTCAGGCAGGCGCTGAAGCAGACGAAGCCCGATGAACTGGACCTCGAACGGATGCAGCAGAAGATCCAGGAATGGTCGTCTGCCCCCTGACGTTGTCGACAGTCTCTGTTTCGAGTTCGTCTTTGTGATGAAACGGCGGCGTTGATGTGAAACGTATCACGTTTCTTCGTGCAGGGGTACAGTTCCGACTCCCTGAAAAAAATCAGCCGGACTCGCGTTGCTGTTTTTTAGAAAATAACGGCATGTTGTTTTTTTGCATCATGCCTTTGAATTCTCTGGCTGCGTAGAGTTTTTCGAAGCTTGAGTGTTTCTTTTGATAAACCCGGTGTTTTTCTTAAAAAATCTTTTGCATCTCTGCTTGACTGTCTTAACCCGTGACCTACTTTTAAGTGTGATCAGTTTGCAAGACAAGTTCAAAGTTGAAGCAATGAGCACAACAGCGATGACATTATATCGGAAGTGACTTCCGTTGTTATGTGAATTAAATAACTCCAATACCATTTCTGTATTTCAGTTACTAGATACAGAAATTCTGCTCTTCTAAAGAGGGGGCATATTGGGAGCTTCATTTGAGGATGTTACTCAAAGAAGCAAGTGTTTCGGGTGAGCTGTGGGAAAAGCGAACTTATGGAGTCGCGGCTTTCATAGCTTGGTTGTTTAGTGTCGATACATGTGGTTCATGAGTCGACTCCAATTGGAAAGAAAGAGAGCAACAATGAAGAATCTGACAAAGAGCATCAAGAACTTCCTGGTTTCAGAAGATGGTCCAACAGCTGTTGAATACGCTGTGATGCTGGCTCTGATCGTTATCGTTTGTCTGACTGCTATTCAGGCTGTCGGAACAAACGCCAATGCGAAGTTTGAAGCTGTACGTGATGCATTGACCTAATAGAGGCCAGTTGTATTACCGCAATGTTTATAGAAAATCGCTCAGTCGAATCATCGGCTGGGCGTTTTCTTGCGTATGCGATTCTTTAAGCGTTATGGGATTGCCTGCTGAAAAAATAAAACCTGAGTCTGAAGTGTGTAATTTAATTTGAGGAGAAAGTGGAATGTTTCCCTACTGCTTTGATGCACCGCTGGAGGCCATGCTGGAGTTATTCATGATGATGGCTACCATCATTGTCTGGTTCACATCTCTGATGACCTGCGGCCGCTGCTGAATCTGATACTACAACGAATAAACTTCAATCGCTGAATCGAATGACTCTCCCCTCAAGAGGAGAGGTTGCAGTGAACCAGGACGCAGAAGAAATATCGATCCAGTCAGTTTCCGACAACTTAAAGCGTGTTGTGAAACGACAATTTTAATGACGAGAGTCCTCACCTTCCGGAATACTATCAAATCTCCGGCAGACACATTCACACCTTCCACATCCAGAAAGCGGGCCAGTAGACTGTGCCAGTTTTCATGTAGCGTCTCCAGGGCCATTTGGACCGAATATTTTTGTTTGAGAGACGCTATGGTTATATGTGATGCGTTCCAGAAACCAGAGAAAATTTTAAGATATTCACTCCTCTCTTGAACCTGTGACCTAAGCTAATTAATAAGAATACAAATCATATCAGTGTCGATCCCGTCGATAAGGCTCTTCGTGAGCTGACTGTTGATTCGACCTGAGTATCACTAACAAGAAATATCCCCAACGGAATGCTCTGAAACGCATTTCAGTAAGACACGATAAGAAAGGCCATATTGATGGATTGGCAACAGTTACTTCTCGAGAATTGGCATGTAAAGTTTGTTTCCATTGTCTTGATTTATGCCGCATATATTGATGGGAAAGAATTGCGTGTTCCTAACTGGATCACCTATCCCATGGTTCTCTCCGGGTTGATTTATATGACCTGGACTGGCGGTCTGGCTGGACTGGGTTGGGGACTGCTGGGAATGGTCGTCGGACTGGCTACACTTCTTCCACTGTACAGTGTGGGAGGCATGGGAGCGGGAGACGTTAAACTGATGGCCGGCATCGGTGCCTGGCTGGGTGTGAAAATTACCTTCTATGCGTTTTGTGTGACGACTGTGGTGGGAGCTGTCATGGCGATTGGCATGGTGCTCTACCGTAAGAACTTCTACAAACATCTGGGACAGGCCATCATGATTCTTGATGAATGGCGCTCTGTGAAGAACCCACGAGAACTGTCACGCATCGCCAAGGAACGGAAACCAACCATGTTTCTGTTGCCATATGGGATTCCCATTTGCATCGGATCAATTGCTTATTTCTTCTACGCAGGACTCCTGTAAGCCAAAACGCACTCCCTGCTCTCTGTTAAAACGGAGAGTATGGGGTGAATATGGTTTTCAGGCGGACCGCAAGAAGCTATGTGTTACAACCAGAATAATTATTTCAAACGATAAAATCGTTATAAATTGAAGCGAAAGCTCTTGAAGTGCCGATGTTCTCCATGATGACAGAATTTTCTGTTCTCTATGGAAAAGAGGCATATCGGAACGCCATTTCGGAAAACTGACAGATCATCCCGTTCGGGACAAGGCGGTTTTCATGAGAGCTTCGTTGCTATGTTTCTCTTTGATGGGTGACAGAAATGAAAGTCAAGTCGTTAATGATGTTGGTGATCGCCGTCGGTTGTGGACTGGTTGCGATGTTGGGCGTGAGGCAGATCCTCAATAAGGATAACAAGCAGGTAGAAGTAAAAACGGCAAATGTCCTGATGACAATTGCTGAAATCCCGCCTGGTACTCCTTTAAATGAGTCCAATGTCAAATTCAAATCATGGCCGATCGATCAGGTACCTGAAGGTGCTGTTACCAAACTGGAACAGTATAAAGACCGCTCCATCAAGACCCGGGCAGTGCCGGGAGAAATCGTGATGAAAGCGAAGCTCAGTGAACAGGGAGTTCGCGGAGCATCAGTCGAAATTCCAGATGGCAAACGGGTCTTCACAACATCAGTGGATATGACCAAAACACATAGCGGTTTAATACTTCCTGGAGACTTTGTAGACGTGTATGTGACATTCACAGCACGCAAGCCTCAAGGGGGTACATCAACGATCACAAAAGTAATTCTGGAACGGGTTAAGATCTTCGCGACAGACCATCTGACTGATGTCGGTGGGACGGAAAGTAATCAGGTGAAATCGAAGAATATTTCACTGTTGCTTTCGCCACGCGAAGGAGCCATGTTGAAGCTGGCAGAGAAAAAGGGAGAAGTTCATCTCGCATTAAGAGCACAATCGGATTCAACAGATTCAGAAGATGTGCAATTTGATGATGACGAACTGGCTGAAGTCTTTTCGATTGAAGGCAGTGATTACCTGAAAGACGGGGAAGAATCAACTCAGGGAGATGTAAAGAAAAAAGACAAAGAGGAAGTGGTTCATCAGGAGAAAGAGCCTCAGTCGGCAAAGCAGTTTCTGGATGAAGAGCAGGAACCGCAACAGATGACGTCAACGAGTGCCACGGCAGAGCCTCTGGAAGAACCTAAGAAAATGTGGCAGATTGAGATTTTTTCCGGAGAAGAAAAAATCGTACAGGAGGTTGAACTTCTGGAAGAGGAAATCGAAGATCAGAAAGCTGCTTTAAAAGATCTTTGGGAAGTATTTACGACCAAGCAGAAACAGAAAATTAACTGAGATAAGAGACTCCCCTGCTCTCTGACACAGAACGGGGGATTGATTGCGGGCAGAGAGAGTTCTCTCAACATGTTATTGAATGATACCTGTTTTAGAGTGATTTCAGCACTTAAGCTGAAATCACTCAGTAGTAAAAAAGTAAGGGGCACGGATGCTGGCCTTAAAAAAACACATTAGAGTGAAATGTCTGCCTGTTATTGTCGCATTGGTATGCAGCCTCATTGCGTTGAGGGCATACGCTCAGGATGAGCAACCCGCGCCGCCCGGTGCGAGCGAACCAGTCGTACAGATTTCATCTGAAAAAATGAAACTGGAAGTGACTGAGAAGTTCTCCAAGATTCTCAAATTTGCGGGTAAAATCAAACGTGTGGACGGTTTTGATCCGACGGTATTGAGCGTATCTGCTCTCACTCCCAACGAACTCCGTATTCAGGCACTGGTTCCTGGTGTCACCACACTGGTGATTACCGACGAGAATGGAAAAGTTTACACGATTGAAACATTCGTGAGCGGTGATGCACGTCACCTGCAGGCTTATCTGCGGGAACTGTTCCCCACTTCTTCTGTGACAGCCATTAAAGTTCAGGACTCAGTCGTATTGCGTGGCTGGGTAACGGCACCGGAAGCCATTACAGAAATGGTTGAAATCGCCGAACAGTTTTTTCCCAACGGTGTATTAAACCAGATGAAACTGGCAGGTGTGCAGCAGGTGCTGCTCAAAGTCAAAATCATGGAAGTACAGCGATCAAAAATTCGACAGCTGGGTGTCAACTGGTTGTTCCTGAATCAATCCGGCTATGTTTACAGCAATCCCGGCTCTCTGGTACCGCTGACAGGAATTTCAGTTCCCTTTGGTGGACCGCCGGCACTGACCGCGTCTCAGAGACTGCTCGGGAATGCCACGATGGGCTTTGGTCTGGTTAACGATAACAGTATTTTCCAGGCATTCATCGAAGCATTAAAACAGGAAGCGTTACTGAAGATTCTGGCGGAACCGGAACTGGTCACAACCAGCGGCCGCCCGGCTAACCTGCTGTCTGGTGGTGAATTCCCGATCCTGGTACCTCAAAGTCTGGGAACGGTTACCATTGAATGGCGTGAATTTGGTGTCAGGATGGAAGCGGTTCCCATCGTTCTGGGGAACGGACGCCTGCGTCTGGAAGTACAGCCTGAAGTCAGTGAACGGGATTTTTCCAATGCGGTTCAGGTTTCTGGAACAACTGTTCCTGGTTTGACAGTCCGCCGAGCGAATACGGCTGTTGAAATGAACTTTGGTGAAACCATGGTCATTGCCGGTCTGATCTCAAGCCGGAAAACCGCCGAAACATCCAAGACACCGATCCTGGGTGAACTCCCCGTTGTAGGGGCTGCCTTCCGTCGGGTCAGATACACCGAAGGAGAAACCGAACTTGTGATCATGGTCACTCCGGAACTGGTATCCCCATTGAAGTCTGGTCAGGTTCCACCGGGAGGCCCCGGGTTGTTCACTGCTACTCCCACAGATCGTGAGTTGTATCTGGATGGCGTACTGGAAGTACCCAGTTATGGGGACAACTGTCCTGATTGTCAGTATTCCATTCCCGGGCCCATCAGCCCTGAATCGATGATGACTCCCGATTATGTCCTGCCACCTGCTTCAGAATCTCAGGTGCCCCCTGTACCGGCGGCTCCTACCTTCAGCTCAGAAGTGATCAGGAAACCATCGCTTTCACCGGAGAGTATGAAAGCGTTAAAGGAGCACGAAAAAATGCAGAAGACGCCACCTCAGTCGGCTACCGCAGCCAGGGTGCCAGATCTTTCGAGTCCGAAACAGAATGACTGGAAGGCGAAGTCCAAGACACCTGAACCGAGCGTGAAAACCAGTGCACCCCGTATCAGCTCTCCTGCGAGCAATCAACCGGGACTGATTGGACCGGGAAGTTAGGAGGGGGCTGCTTTATTTGAGTCTCTTTCTGGCAGGATTTAAATGGAGTCGACGGGAATGTAGCTCAATTCAACAGGATCCCCTTTGAAAAACTTCAAAAAATACGCATTTAAGTTCGATACTATTATAAAGACAGTAGAAACACGAAACCCTAAGTAGAAGTGATTGACGAATGAGTGGAGTTGTCCGGCTTTCGATTATCGATCCCAATGAAGCAACTCGCAATGAGCTGAAAAACATGCTGATCGGCGTGGATATGGTTTGGCTCGAAGCAGAGTGCAGTCGTTATGAATTCTTTACGGAAGTCGTTTCTCAGACACAGCCTGACATTGCGCTGATTTCATTAGATGCAAATCCGGAACTGGCTTTAAATCTGATTGCCCAGGTGACCCGTGATCTGCCCAGCTGTAATGTGATTGTTGTCAGCAGTTCCCAGGAAGGCAGCCTGATTTTAAAGGCAATGCGAAACGGCGCCAAAGAATTCCTGGGTTTCCCACTGGTACTGGAAGATTTCCTGTCTGCTTTAAATCGGATTCAGATTACCTCCGGGAAATCAGAAGGGGAACATAATGCCCCCCGTTCCAGTCAGGTCATTACCGTCGCTGGTGTGAGTGGTGGTGTTGGTTGTACTTCACTGGCAATCAACCTGGCCTGCTGCCTGGCAAGTCATGAACGCAACAGTGTGGCTGTGATCGATCTGGATCTGGCTTTAGGCGATACGGATGTCTGGCTGGATATCATTCCAGATTACACGATTCAGGATGTCGCCGAAAATATTGCGAGACTGGACTATTCGCTGCTGAAACGATCGTTGACCAAGCATGCGTGCGGAGCGTTTCTGTTGCCTCGTCCCGTGCAGATGGATATGTCGATGCAGATTACGACGGAAGTGCTCCGCCGTATCATTGCCCTGCTCAGAGCGACGTTCACACACCTCGTGATTGATGTCAGTAAGTCCTATAACAGTCTCGATCTGGCAGCGATGGAACTGTCTGAT
This sequence comes from Planctomycetaceae bacterium, assembly GCA_020426085.1. GTDB lineage: Bacteria > Planctomycetota > Planctomycetia > Planctomycetales > Planctomycetaceae > Gimesia. The sequence continues at coordinate 6,606 of JAGQQP010000216.1, forward strand.
ACGGTTCTGTTAACCGCCCAGCTGGATTTACCCTGCCTGAGAAATGTCGTGCGATTATCTCAGTTTTTTGACACCAATGATCATATCGCGGAAAAAATCAAAGTGGTGATGAATCGTCTGGGACTGGAAGACACGCAGATCAGTGTGAGTAAAGCTCTGGAGACCATCGGTCGCGAAATTTTCTGTCAGATTCCCAATGATTATGCGACAATGGTTGAGTCACGGAATAACGGTATTCCATTGATCATGCAGGCTCCCAAAGCAAAGCTCACCAGAACCATTATGGGACTGGCTGCGAATGTGAGCGGGGAATCTGTCGCAGAACAGGACGACTCGGTTGCCCGGAAAAAGAAAAGTCTGTTTGGGTTCTTGAAT
>JAGQQP010000217.1 GCA_020426085.1 Planctomycetaceae bacterium
AACAGATGACAAAGCGGACGAAAAAGCAGGGACGGAAGCAGTGGTCCTGCTTTCACGAGGAGCGGAAGTTTTACCGGCAAAAATCCTGTCTTCCAAAGCAACCGCTGAATCTGTTGAATTCGACGAAAGCCTGATCAATGAGGGTGAAGAAGTCATCCGCTTGAATTTTGAAGGCAATCTTAACAAGGGAGCGATCCTGGGAAATATTTCTTTTAATGGTGAAAACTGTGTGCCCGCCCTGATGTTGCCGACGCTCGAAAAAGATTTTTCAAAAATCAAGGAGCCGTTTCCAGCACCCGGGTTTCAGGAATTTATCCAGGCAATGCAGACTGAAGATCCTTTCAAGAGTCTGAATGAGTTAACCAAAGACGAGCGTATGAAAACCGTTCCGGTGGCTCTGGATGCTTACACGCGTCTGATTGCCGTTGCCCTCAGTCAGAAAAAAGATTCGAAAACCGTTGAAGAAATCGTCAATCGCTACATTGAAACAGCTGCCATCTGGGGAAAACGACTGCAGGTCAATGCCATGGTCAGTTCAGGCTCCATGCTGGCACGTAGTGAAACGGATGCGAGTATTGCTACCCAATACCTGGATGAAGCTCAAAAAGCCATCAAGGAGGGGGTCAGCACACTCAAAGGCTGGGATCTGGAAATTGCATTGGCCAAAGCCCGTGTGGGCCTCAAATCTGACAATCCGGAACAGATCAAGGCAGCCGGTAAACTGCTGCAGGAAGAAGTCACTAAACACCCTCAAGATCGTGAACTGCTGACAGAACTGGTCAGCTATGAAAAGTCACATGGGAGTATCGATAAAGCCATCGAACATCTGGGAATCCTGGCCGGTTCGCCACTCTCTTTTCGCGAACGTCAATTGATTGCTGCTTCGCAGCAGAGTCCGGATCTCGTCAAATTTGAAAATCCGAAGGATACATTAACAGCACTCTGGAAAAAGAAACATGGTTCAACAGAGGGGCTGGATGAATATCTTACCAAATCTTTCCGTCGTTACCTGGATAGTATGGTTTCCAAGAAAGCCAAAGAAGTAGATCTGAAGAAAGGAAACCGTGTTTCTCTGATTGAATTATTCACCGGAGCATCCTGCCCCCCCTGTGTGGCCGCCGATCTGGCAACGGGTGTGATTGAATCATCGTTCCCGCATTCCAAGGTCATCGTTCTACGGTACCACCAGCACATTCCTGCCCCTGATCCCCTGACCAATACTGATTCAGAAGCCCGGTTCATCCTGTACAATCATGGGGGAACCCCTTCAACAAATCTGAATGGCCAGTCGGTTTCAGGAGTCGCCGGCGGAGTTGAACAGGTCGAATCATCCTATAATCAGCTGCTTGAGGCTTTGATTCCTGCACTCTCAGAAAACACCGATGTCAAAATCGAACTGTCGGCAGTTGCCAAAGATGGAAATCTGGTATTGAAAGCGAATGCCACCGGTACCAAGGACATCAAAGAACCGCTTCGCCTGGTAGCAGTCCTCGCGGAAGAAGAACTGACATTCGAGGCCCCCAATGGAATTAACATCCATGACATGATTGTCCGTTCCATGTTGAGGGAACCAAACGGTTTTCCCGCCGTTGATGGAAAACTGACATTGGACAAAACCATTCCTCTGAATGAATTCAAAGGCCGAATCACAGATTATCTTTCTGCCTTTGAAGAAAAATCAGGCGCCAACTTCACTGGTGCACCACTGGGGCTGGAGCATCTGGAATTTGTCGTCTTCGTACAAGGCGAGCTTTCGAAAGATATCTTCCAGGTCGCATCGGTTCCTGTAACAGGCATGATTGAATTCAAATCTGCTGAACCAGAGAAAGAAGCCAAACCAGAAGACAAACCGAAACCAGCCGTCAAAGCGCCGAAACCGGAAGCAAAACCGGAAGCAAAACCGGAAGCGAAGCCGGAAGCGAAGCCGGAAGCGAAGCCGGAAGCGAAGAAAGAGAACTAACTTTTTCTCACACTGCTGATAACGGATACGAAAAAACAGGGCACGGATCATCCATGCCCTGTTTTTTGTTCAAGCCACTTTCAGCCAGGAGACTGTTCACTCTTCTTCAGCGGGCGGTGTAGGAACCAGCTTCTCTTCCACACTGCTGCTGTCAGATTCTTCATTAAAGACGGGCTTACCATCCAGAATCAGTTGCGTTGTCCGCGAGGGAGACGGTTCGCGGTGAATTCGGCGAAACTGGGCAGGCAGCTTCCCCATCCGGGTGTCACGCTGATCCATGATGACTCGTGCTGCTTCCCGGACTTCGGCGTCGCTTAACCGGTTCAGATTCCCCAACTGAGCCAGGGGCTCAAGAATCCGGGTTGCTTTGGCAACAGTGCTTTCCATCAGGATCACGTCGAGCAGTTCGCGTCGCATACCCTGCATCGAAGCCACCTGCTCTTTTACCCGGTCCTGCAGATCACCGAGCACTTCCAGCGTTTCCACAGCATCCACCACACGACCTGTCTCAGCCAGAAGTTTGGTCTGCATCGTCATCAGCGTCTGCAGATTCTCGTCGGCGACAGTCACGTTCAACTTTTCATCAGTTAACGTTTCCTGCAGTGATACCAGTTGCTGTGCACTTTTCTGGGCAGTTGCCAGAGGTTCTGTCTGGGCAATCAGGCTGTCCTGAAGAGCAATCATCTTCTGGCTGTTTGCACGGGCCACTTCCAACTGCTGTGACTGATCAACAATCTGCTGTTTGAACTGCAGAAATTCACTGAATGCAGCCTGAGCATCTTTGATACCGCTGGCCTGATCTCCAGCCAGCTTCTGGAGCTTCAGAATCTCATTCAGTGTGGACTGGGTCACTTTGATCTGAGCATTCTGTGAAGCCATCCGATCCTGCAGTGCCAGCATTTCATCCAGAGTACTACGGGCCTGCGAGGTGATCTCGGCCTGCTGAAGGACCTGCTTCTGGAACTCATTGATTTTCTGGATGGAAGCCAGAGCGTTTTCAGTTTGAGCAGATTCTTTATCCAGGAGAATTCTCAGATCCCGGATTTCTCCAATGGCGGACTTGGCTTCTGCCAGCTGTTTCGCCTGAGAGTTGAGAACGGTCAACAGATTATTGACCTGCCAGGCACTGGTTTTCGCACCAACCAGTTTATCCATATCCTGTTGGACTGCGACCAGTTCAGTCTGCAGGTGACCGATCTGGGTCAACATTGGTCGTGCGACCATGAAATACATACCCAACAAACCTGTCACAACACCGACAGCAAGAATACCCCAGGTATTCTGGTAGGTCGAAATACGGGCGTTGGTATCCAATCGATATTGTCGTTCCCCTGAACTTCTCAAGGCTCTATCTCCCAGCGTGATGATTAAACATGGACGTAAAATAGGCACATCCTGTACGGTTTAGCCATGCATCCTTGCAAAACCATTTATGCTGTAGTACCTAATATCGCCATATTCACAAATGAAATTGCTTCTTTATTTGATAAATGCACAAACAATTCAGAAAATTTTAGTCCCCACAATAAAAATCTGATCTCGACTTCAGTAGAGTTAAATGATCACAAACTCTTTGGTATCAATAACAATCTCAGTTTCTGGTATTCGCAGTAACACACATAGAAAGTACTGGAATAGAAGGTCCCCTTTTATGCTGGACATCCAAATCAATCAGGCAACCCTGGAAGACTGTGACATCATTGCCGATTTTAATATTCAGCTGGCTCTGGAAACGGAATCAAAGCAGCTGGATCGGGAACTGGTCCGAACTGGTGTATTGGAATCTCTGGGAGATGTCAGAGGGTGTCAATATTTTGTAGCCCGATATCAGAATCAGGTCGTTGGCCAGATCATGTACACTCGGGAATGGAGTGACTGGCGTAATGGTGAATTCTGGTGGTTCCAGAGTGTGTATGTCGCTCCCAGCTATCGACGTCAGGGAGTCTTTCAGCAACTGTCACAGCACGTACAGTCGCTGGCTGAATCCAATCCGGATGTCGTTGGGCTCAGACTTTATGTTGAATCAGAAAACGAACGCGCTCAATCAACTTACCGACAGCTGGGCTTCGGTTTCCCCGGCTACCAGGTAATGGAAAAAATGCTGGACCGTTGACATCCGCATCCTGTTCACGCCATTCTGTCTGTAAACAAGTTCCTGTTTCAAACGCTGCTCACTTTCTCAAGTTAATCATCAGGTCGAACCATGTCTGATACATCTGCTGCAAAAGAAATACTGCTCCATAAACATACCCGCCGTGAATTTCGCGAACGGATGCAATCCGGTGAACTGAAAGCCTGCATTATCCCTGTGGCTGCCACCGAACAGCATCTGGAACATCTGGCAATGGAACATGACTGGCGGAGTGTGATGCTGGTAGCCACAGAAGCGGCCCGCCTGCTCTCGCCGGAAGTGATTGTAGCCCCATCGATGAATATTGGTATCAGCGAACATCATATGCGGCACCCCGGTACCTTATCTGCTCTCCCGGGAAGCTGGTTAAGTGTTTTATTTGATACCATTCGCAGTATGCATCATGCGGGGTTTACCAATATCCTGGTATTGAATGGACATGGAGGAAACATCGCACCCTGCCTGGGTATGTGGGGGCAGTTTCAGCAACGACTTGAGATCAACCTGCACTTCGAGTCCTACTGGAACCTGCTATCCGAAGAAGTCGCGCTGGCAAACTTGAAAACAAAACGCTGGCCGGGACACGCCCAGGAATTTGAAACGGCATTCGCGCTGGCCGCCTTCCCGGAAAATGTACGTCAGGAAGCCATGCAGGATCAGGAAGATAAAGAGCCCCTCGAAGCCACTGCAGAAGCAGGGCAAAAAATGATTGACGAGATCGTGAAGCAGGTAGCAAAATATGTGGCCGGCATGATTGACGGGTCAAATACCGTCGAAATCCCCCCGTTTCATACCTGATGCATGAAACGGGGTCACTCGAAATCAGCTTATTTGGCAGGCTGACAGTAAGACAGGGCCAGTAAAGCATAAGCGGTTGCCAGGTTCGGATCTGATTCGTACCAGCGTTTCTGCTTATTCGACCAGCTGCCATTCTCCTGCTGCAGACTGGCCAGCTGCTCGATCAATTCTGCCCGCCAGTTGTGCTGAGTGCCTTCAGCATCTTTGAACTGATCCACTTTCATGGCATCCAGAGCTTTGGCAAACGTATGAAAGTAATAGAACAGCCCCATCAGTTCCATACCGGGGTTTTCTTTCAGGGTGTAATGACGTCGAATCCACTCATTGGCCGCTTTAACCCGTTTGTCATCTTCATTCACGCCAGCGTAGATCATACTCTTCAGTCCGGCATAGGTCATACTGCCGTATGATCGCAGACCCCCATCTGGTGTTTGGCCGGCTTGAGAAGTACCACCGGCTGCCGGTGTGTAATAGAAACCGCCATCATCAACTTTGGACGCAAATGGAGTTGTATTGTACTCGGATTCCAGGTTTTGAGTTCGTGATACGAAAACCAGCGCTTTCTGAATGGCCGGATCGTCTGACTTTGCCCCTGCTTTCCGTAAAGCTTCGATCAGGTACTGAGTATTGGATAAATCCGGACGTGAGTGTCCGCCGTAACCGGCACCGCCATAAGCTGTGTCCGAACTTTCGATCCCTTCGCCTTCATCCCACTGCAAGCCGCGTAAAAATTTCTCGGCGTTCTTAATCGTACTGTCATAGCGCCCGTCTTTGTTGGCGGCATGAAACGCCATGATTGAGATACAGGTTTCGTAGTTGCGGTGGTTGCTTTTTTCATAATAGACACCGCCATCTTTCTGTATATACCCTTCCAGTCGCTTAAGTGCTTTTGCGACGACAGGATCGCTGGCGGGAACGCCGCTCTCCAGCAGCGCTGTTGTCACCAGCGCACTGATTCCGGGCACCGTCTCAGTCGTCCAGAGTCCATCTTCCAACTGACTGTTCTTAAGGAAGTTAATTCCCTGTGTCTGAATCTTTTTCAGTTCCTGCTGTCTGGCAGCAGACAGGGGTGACTCCGCTGCCTGGACGGACACAACACAAGCCATCAATAATGCTATCATGAAGCTGGTGGGCTTCAGAATCTGGTTCTTAGCTGGCATTCAAGTTCCTCTTTCTTTCATAATCAACTTATGGTATTTGAACTGGGTACCATCAATCGCGAACAGCTTCTCGGTGAAAAAGCAAAGTTTTCAAGCTTTTTCATATTTATCGAGATGATTCAAGCGGATGATACTCCACGTATTTGCCCGTCATAAACAGCTCGATTATATCCGGCGGGAAGTCGGTATGAAAACCGTGGATTTTGTGATTTGATAAAAATTCAGCTTTGTATAGCTAACCATGCTGACTATGGCCTATAATCAATGAGCCCTACAGGGGCATCAAAGCGTTCCTGATTCACCATTTACCAGCAAGATCCAGCAGCAGTCAGTAATGGCATCAACGATCACCTTAGATGAACCCACTCCCATCGCAGCCGATTTCCCTGAGTCTTTTATGCCGGGTGAAAGAGAGATTCTGGGATTGGAAATGCAGGAAAAAACACCGGAAAATGTGGTGCTGTCTTATCAGCTTGCCGGCCCTTCCCAACGCTATGTCGCGTACCTGATCGACTTCCTGATTCGGATGATGATGTTAATCGCGATATTCTTCTTTATTATTGCCCCCATGATGAGCCTGATGATGCCCGGGGCTATGATCGGGTTATTCCTTGTCATCTCGTTTCTGAATACCTGGGGTTATTACACGATCTCAGAAACGTTCTTTAAAGGGAAATCTATCGGTAAACATGCCTGTGGTTTGCGCGTGATTCGAGAAGGGGGATACCCTATTACCTTCTGGCCTTCTCTCTTGAGAAATCTGGCTCGTAGCGCCGATTCTATTATTCTGTACGGAGTTGGTATTACATCGATGTTGATGACGCGGCGTTTTCAGAGACTGGGTGACCTGCTGGCTGGCACGGTTGTAATCCAGGAACGTACGCTTGCCCTCCCGAGAAAACCGGTCATTTTGAATAAAATAA
>JAGQQP010000218.1 GCA_020426085.1 Planctomycetaceae bacterium
CGATATTGATCAGCCCAATCTTGGGAGACTCCACCCGCAGCACTTCGCGGGCATAGATCTCACCCATCACTGCATACTGGTAGAGATGGGATGGACGAGCCGAGGGATTGGCGCCGACATCCATCAACACGGCATGGCCGGCACTGGTGGGTAAGGTTACCGCAATCCCGGGCCGTTTGACACTCTTCAGGAACAGGCGGGTTTTCAGACCAGAGGCAACAACCGCACCGGTGTTACCGGCACTCACAACCGCGTCAACTTCGCGGGCCGCCATCAGCTTCCAGCAGACGGAGATAGAACTGTCCGGCTTCTGCCTCATGGCTTCAGTCGGTTTTTCTTCCATCCCTACAACCTGACTGGCATGGACAATCGACAGGCGATCTCCATTATAGCCCGATGCTTCAACCTGAGCTTCAAGCAGATCCTGAGGACCAACGAGAACGACATTGAGTGCAGGATCCGCCTGCAATGCAACGATTGCCCCTGTTATGTTCGGTTCAGGGGCATAGTCGCCCCCCATTGCATCCAGTGCAATCCGCATTGACCACTAGTCCTCAGTATCAACGATGGTTCGCCCCTGATAGAAACCACAGTGAGGGCAAATGGCATGAGAAGGGGACGCGGTACCACACTGTGGGCAATAGGTGGGCTTACTTGCCTTCACACTATTATGACTGCGTCTCTTACGAGAATTGGATTTTGACATCCGTCTTTTAGGAACTGCCATGAAAAAGACCGCCTTAAAACACCTGACTTAACTTAAACTATACGTAACACGTAACTTAACACAATATTTAGACCCTGTAAGCGCACGGAGATCTCTCAAACCAGCTTTTCTGACAGGAATCGAACATACTATGCAATTTTTAAAACAACTGTCAAGCTACAGGGCCTACATCAGACGATATCAAAAATGATATTTTCGTATTGATTCGCGTAATCAAAACATCAGTACACACATAATCCCGCCGGGACACCAGGAAAAAGAGTAAAGCAATGACGGATCATCGCCTGAAACCACCTGCCACACAATCATTTAAAGTCATTCTGTCAGTCACTACACTGGTAATGTCATTGCAGAGTTTTGTCTCTGCCGCGCCACAACAGATGACTCCACAGGAACTTCAGGCATTTGGTAAGCAGATCCAGGATACCGCCGCTGCCCAGGATCCAGCAAAATTCCGGGCTCTGTTTGACTGGAAGACCTTTATCAACCGAGTCCTGTCAGAATACGAGCAGAACGCAGCTGTCAAACAGGCCATTCAACCAGTCCGCCAGCAACTCGAAGCCGCCTACACCGGTGAAAACCGGGGTATTGATTCCGAGATTCTCACCGAAGTCGCGAACGGAGCAGACTACCGTTTTCTCGCCATGCGTAAAGAAGACGGACAATATAAGGTCATTTTCCGTTTCCTCAGACCCGACTGGACACTCAACTATCAGGCGTTGATCATTGAGAAACAGGAGTCCGGTGATCTGAAAATCATCGACATCGATAGCCTCTCCACCGGAGAGCTGATTTCCCAGTCTCTGCAGCGGGTCTATCTACCTGAACTGTATAAGGCCCACGGAGCCAATCAGGATAAATTGACACCCGAAGAAAAAACCCGGATTCTGGATCAGAAGAAACGCTACGACCTGTTAACTGCCTCTGACGAAAAAACAGATCCATTCCAGGCATATACGCAGCTTCCCACTCAGTACAAGAGTGATAAAACTGTTCTGCTTTTTCTGGCACAAGATGCGATTGCCAAAGAAGACCGTAAAAAATATCAGCAGGTATTGAACGTCTATCGCAAATATCATCCTCAGGATCCCGCTGCGGAACTGCTGAGTATCGATTATTTCAGTATCGAAAAACAATATCCCCAGGCCATCGACAGCCTGGAGCGACTGTCCGCTTCACTCAAAACTGTGGACCCTTATCTGTACTCCCTGCGTGCCGGCATCCTGATCGAAATGGGAGACATCAACCTGGCTGGGAAATACGCTGGTAAAGCTTCTGAAATCGAACCCGATCTGCTGCAACCGTATCTGCATTTGCTCAATATTTCAGTAATGCAGGGTAACTTCGACGAAACCATCAAACACCTGGAAACGCTCAAAACCAAATTCGGATTCGCCTACGAAGATCTGGATCTCAGCGAACTGGAAAACATCGAAAAATTCACGGCTTCACCCCAGTTCAAAAAATGGCAATCTGAAAAGCTGCCTCCCAAAGCTGACTAATCCCTCATCGTAATTCAATTGAATCAATGACTGCTCATAGTGTTCGTTTTCGCTGTTCACCAACTCCTGAAGTTTTTGCGCAAAAACGTTTCTCAACAAACCACAAGAATTTTACACAACCCTTTCCACAGAAGAAGCTTACAGCAAAAACGCAACCGCCAACTAAGCGTGAACAGCTCTGCAAAAATCACATAACCTGAATAATATCAGCAACTTATCGACTCATCAGTGTTAAGCGTAAATGCGACACTATTGAGCCGATTTTTGCCTGGAGACTGCCTTAAAACAGCTACATGTAACCTCAGGTCACGACAGAGTTCGGCAAGAATAAAGTCCCCCCTCAGCAGCTCTGATCTGGTGGACGGGAATTGCGTTTATCGCATGGTACGGGCCAAATCCGAAGAGAGAACTCAGTCTGAAACCCTCCCGACTGTGTTCTTAAACTCAATACTCGCCTACAACCTGCCCGTCATTTCACGGTTAACCGAGAGATTTTGCCCCTCTTTGCCGAAACAGACAAACTGACAGCAACTCCACTCAACCTCCCGTGAAGCGCCGGGTAAGGTTGTGTTTTCAATTTCCCCAGTCTAAAACAGAATGTGACTATTGGTCCTGAAAAGTCTTAGCATCACGCTAATAATATGGGTAGAAATCAAGTAACCATATGCAGCCTCCCAGCCAGCCTCCCAGGAAAAGATCCATTCGCTTTCAGCTCCTGCTGGTTGTGAATGTGGTGCTGGCTGTATTTGTCGTGCTCTTCCTGATTTTTTCTTATCAGCGTGATCTTGCCAGTCGCCTGGAAGACAAACGCATCGCCCTCGAAGAAGAAGCCGCCTCACTCCTGCCATCGATATTGGAGATGCAGGGAGAGGATCGGGAAAAAATCCAGCAGTACCTCGACACGATTTGCAGGCAGATGCAGGAAATTCATGCCCCCGTGCATCACATCGTAGTGACTCTGCCCACGGACCCGTTTATCCTGCTTTCCGAACACGATGCCTCTGACGAACTGCTGGAAGTGATCCAACAGGCGGCCAGTTCCCCCGGAAACTCGGCGACTCTGGGGGAATCAGAAATCGTAGTCGGCACTTATACTCAACAGGGAGCTACAGTCTACATCTCGGAAACGCTCGATAATCTTTATGGATCGGTATTTCGGGATGTCATAAACAACCTCACAGGATTCATCGTACTCGCCCTGATCACCGGCATCGTGATTAACCTGGCACTGACGTATATCGTCACACGTCCCCTGCATCAACTGGTGGAAACGGTTCAACAGATCGGACAGGGGGAACTGGGAACCCAGTCCGAAACATTTCACTGTGCCGAACTCAACTACCTGACGCATGAAATCAATGCCATGAGCGCCTCTCTGGCGGCCGTCGAAACCACCCGAAACCGACAGATGGCTAAAGCCCGTAAAATTCAGGAAAATCTGTTGCCCTACGATATCAAAATCCCCGGGCTCGAAGTCGACTTTTTCTTTCATCCAGCGGACGAGGTAGGAGGTGACTATTTCGATATTATTCCCCTGGACTCAGGCGACTGGCTGTTCTGCATCGCAGATATCACAGGACATGGTATTTCCGCAGCAATGAGTGCCGCCGTTCTCAAAACGCTGTTGATTCAGGCAACAGAACATTCCAGTTCCCCTGCCGAAATACTGGATTTCATTAACCGTCGTTTTACCGTCATCAGTCCGGTTGGTGAGTTTGTATCCATGCAACTGATGAAAGCGAATCCCCAGACGCACCTCTTTGAATATGCCAGCGCTGGACATGAACCGGCCTGTATTCTCTCCCGGGATGGACAGACTTCCGATACAGAAACGACAGGACTGCTGGTTGGAATCGAAGAAGATGCAACCTGGGAAAACCGCTCATTGCAACTCTCGTTCGGAGATCGACTGCTGATGCTCACCGACGGTGCCAGCGAAACTCATAACCCGGAAGGCGAAATGTTTGGACGCAAACGTCTGATTGAACTGCTGAAAGAGTGTCAGTCGCTGACTCTGCCCGAGACGGCCACTCAGATCCACGACAGACTCTCGCGGTTTCGTGCAGGAAGCCCGCAACAGGACGACATTACGGTGCTGCTGGTGGAACTGGTTCAAAGTCACTGATTTCCACCTGACCGCATCAAATGCCATAAGTGCGAATCAGATCAACCAGAACGTCTCTCGATCTATTATTCATGTTCCGCATAGACCGGGAGACATTAAAACTCAATCAGGTACAGTTAAATCGTCCTGTAAATCACATTCGAAATGGTGAACCTCACTGGACACAATCAGGATGTCTGAGTCTAATGATCAGCACCTGCCAAAATTAAACCCGCTAATACAGTGACTGCAGGGACCACTGTAACTGGTGAAGTAAACTGATTCCCGGAGCCTATCGTGACCGTCTCATCCGAACAGCAGAATTACTGGCCGCCGGCTCGTAAAATTCTGTGGGTGATTCTGTTCCTGCTGGCACTGATTGTATTTGCCCCAGGGTACTTCGCCGCACTGCGTCCCGCCGATGGCCAGGTGTTCGACTTTTTCAAAGAATGGGCCGCCGTCCAGAATCGCCTGGCAGGCATGCCCGTATATTCTGACCAGGAAGTGGCGCTACTCAAACACCTCAATCTGAAACTGACCAACTCAGACGCTTTTTTCGATCGCTTTAACACACATCCTCCCTCGGCAAACCTGATCGCAGTCCCGTTTGCCTGGCTCACCTATCAGGATGCGCAACTTGCCTGGAGCCTGACATCCCTGGGCATGCTGTTTCTCTCCCTCTTCTGGATCGTGCAGGCACTCGAAATCCGTATGACTTTCTGGAGTTCCCTTGCCCTGCTGACGGCCCTGCTGGCCTGCGATCCACTGCAGCAGTCGCTGATTCAAGGACAACCCAACCTGCTGCTCGGGCTGCTGGTTGTCGCTGCCTGGAAAACAGGGCGATCCGGTAAATCACTGATGGCAGGCATCTGTCTGGGTTTAGCCTCTGCTGTGAAAATATATCCCGCTTATCTGTTCCTCTACTTTCTCATCCGGCGCGATGTTCGCGCGCTGGCGGGTGGGGCACTGGCATTTGGTGGTATTACGCTGTTTACAATTGCCATCTTTGGTAGCGCAGCTTATCACGATTATCTGACAGTCGTGCTGCCTTCCCTGGCTGACGTCACCAACAACTGGGGCAACGCATCTCTGCTTGCATTCTGGGAACGCCTGTTTGATCACCCCACCTCAACGATCAAACCGGTCATTGAATCTCCGCTGCTCCTGCAAGCAACGGTCTGGATGTCCTGGCTGGCACTGACGGCGCTGGTAGCAGCAGTCATCTGGAAAACCCGCCATGCCAGATTCAGCGATCAAAGTTTTGCCATTACCATTGTCGCCATGCTGCTGATGACACCCACGACATGGCATCATTATTTCATTATCCTGCTGGTTCCTGCCGGGATCTTAGTGGAAGAATACCCTCCCTACTCGGGAAAACGCTGGCTGGTCAATCTGACGCTCCTGGCTCTGATTATCAGCCCGAGGCTCGCCTGGGCCCTGCTGATCCCCTCTCAGAAAACCATTACTTCTGCAACGGCTTCCGCTCCCTGGCAACAGGGGGGGATGGTCGCGGTCCCCTGGCAATCGCTGACGGCACTTTCTTATCAGTGCTTCGCCCTGCTCTTCATGATTACTCTGCTCTGGCCCAATGAGTTTCCCACCCGTCAATCGGCACAGGAGTCGACCACGACCTCTACCACATCCTGATGTTCCTCACGTGGAAAAAACCGTTTCAACTTCAAAAATTGTTTCTCGTAACATTGCCAGCTGATTTCAGACAGAATGAGGATCAACAGGACCGAGATACAAAACGCAAGAACACTTCGCATCGGACTCGCGCCGGCAACATCCCAGTAAGTCAGATAAACTTTCCGGACAGGGATAAACACCATCATTTGAAAAATATAGATTGCATAACTGCGATTTCCGAAATACCGTAAGACCCGGTTTTCCAGCAATCGACTCAAAAATCCTGACCGCATCGACTTGAATACGACCAGCGCGATCAGCAATGCACTCGCGGCAGCAAACAGAGAATACCCGATGGTCTGACTGGCCCGCCCGTCGATATAGAACCCGTGATCGACTGCGATCACCGCCAGCAATCCAGAAACGACAATGACCAGACCGGTCAAAGCCCGTCGATTCAAAAACGATTCCAAAACAGGATTTCGCAGCCAGACAGCAATCAATGCGCCCGCGGACAGGGTATCCAGCCGAAACAGCGTGACCGTATAAACGGTCATCACATCGACGCCCTGAAAACGGGCGACACAACGTGAGATCAACGACAATAGAAACAGAAACCCACAAAATCTTCCCAGGGAACGACGATTCAGAAACCAGACCGCAAACGGCCACAACAGGTAGAACTGCTCCTCAATTGCCAGAGACCAGAACGGCTGCAATACCATGGGAGGGGTACTTTCCCCGAAGACAGGTCCCCAGTTCTGCAGATAACACCAGTACCACACCTGCCCGGGAAACTCGGGATTCTGTAAAAACAGCCACAGAATGACTGCATAGTACAGCGGAAAGATTCTGAGAATCCGCCGCACGTAAAAGTTACGAAAGAAACGGGGACTCTCTTTTGTATCCAGCAGAATGCCTGTAATCAGAAAGCCGGACAACACAAAAAACAGATCCACTCCACACCAGCACGCCTGGGAGACAACCATGTAGATCTGCGATAAT
>JAGQQP010000219.1 GCA_020426085.1 Planctomycetaceae bacterium
CAATCGATCGTCAGATTTCAGGAGCTGTACCGCACCTCTCCCTGATTTCTCCACCAGTTCGGCTGCAGACAAATTCAGACCGGCGGGAACAGGAAAGCCTTTCGATTCGGGCTGGAATTCCGGTTCTGTATAGGGATCCCAGTTTTGACCATTAAACACCACCTTACGTGGCCAGCTTGATTCATAGTGCGCCCATTTGACTTTTTCTGAATCGATATGAACGGCGTCGGCACCGTCGATCTTTGTCTGGAGATTCAATTCAAGTGGCTTCGGCGGCTGACCTGTCTCAGATGTGAAGTCGTCGATCATCTGTTTTGACTGCCTGCAAATCTGATCGGCAAAGGTGATGAGTACTTCGTATGTATCAGAGCCGTTGTGCCCTTCATCATTGAAGTGGACGATTAAGCCGTTTGCATCGTAACCCAGGCGGACCTGACCTCGACCTCGAATTTTATTGATGGTTGCGCCCGCCAGTCTGATATGACTGCGCACGAAGGGGGAGTCAGTACCCACCTGAAGTGTATGTTGCTGTTGAGGAGACCAGGGCTGACCATTGATTTCAACATGTGTGGGCCAGGCCCACGAACCATGCTTCCAGCGGACAGCGCGGTGTGAAATATGTAATTGATCTGTCCCGTCAATATTGGCCAGAATGTGAAGGCTGGTTCCGCTCTGATCTGTTAAGTCGCCCGATACTGTAGTCGTCAAGTTACTCCATACAGTCAGAAACAGAATTAAGGACAGAGTTAGTCTACGGACTGGCGAGCTGTTAAAGGGATATGAAGGGAAACAGGCTGGGGAGACGTTGTTAGATATGTCATGCTCTTTCACATGTAATTCCAGTTCTGTTCCACGCTATTGGTCAGATCGTATGCCAGAAAGGCTTCCTCTCACAGCTGAATTCTGATCAGAAACGTCATTTCATTATGCTATCATGCGTGACTGACAGATCAAGGTTTCGTTTCAGGGATGTAGATGGTTTTCATAATTCAAGTATTTCTTACTGAATCAGCCGATTGCGATCGGTGGTTAATCGAATTCTAAGGACTGTCGTGTCAGAGACTTTGGGTTTTTGCTGTCTTTCACGCTGAAACGGAAAACCTTTCATGATGGTTATCAAACGGGCTGCGTTCGTCGTTAAATTCTTGACTCTCTGGATTTCAACTTGCTGTTTGACTTTGCCATGACAGTGATTCCGTTTTGTCACATTAGAATTGAGGAATGATAAGTGTTACAAGATATAACATTACAAAATGAAACAGTGGTGTTTCAGGCTTTCAACACAATGTGGAAATTTTTCTGTTTTTCAGAAAATTGTCTGTTGTCGTCGGTCAACGTGCGCAGAAAGTAAACGATCTCGTTACTATTCGAATTCTGCTCAGGTTGCGGATGTGATTTGACCATTGTGAACCGTGCCGAATTGATTGACTTACTCAGACTCTGGTAGTAAAGAGACCGACGATGACGTTCTGGCTTGGTATTCTGCTTGGTGTGTATGTCCTGCTGATGGTGGGGCTCGGGATGTATGCCGGCAGTCGAGTCAACAATGAAGAAGATTATCTGGTGGCCGGGCGACGTCTGCCGTTGTGGCTGGCGTGGGGGACGCTGCTGGCAACCTGGTTTGGCGCAGCGACAGTACTGGGTTCCAGTGAAGCAGCCCGCGCAGAGGGAGTGCAGGGGACGATCCTTGATCCGTTCGCCTCTGGTCTGGCGCTGATCGTGGCCGGCTTATTCTTTGCCCGACGGGTGTGGGAGATGAAACTCCTGACTGTAGGCGACCTCTTTGCTCAGAAGTATGGTTCAAAAACAGAACTGGTCTCCAGCATTGTGCAGGCGCTGGGATATCTCCCCTGGATCGCCGCACAGTATCTGGCGCTGGCGGCAATCCTCGGGCATTTTTTCGGCATCGATCATTTCGCGGCGATTCTTATTTCGGCTGTCTTCGTAACTTTCCTGACGATGATTGGCGGCATGTGGTCAGTCACTCTGACTGATACCGTACAAATCTGCGTGGTGCTGATCAGCCTGGTGATACTGGGCGTCAATTTCACGACCGAGGTTGGCAATGGCTCGATCACAGCGGGAATTGAAACCACCTGGCGGCAGACGCCGCCAGAACTTCGCACACTACTCCCCGAAGCCGGGTTGCTGGCTTTGCTCGGCTGGACTACGACCTGGATCAATGGCATCTTTGGTAACATACCGGGGCAGGATCTGATGCAACGGATCTTCGCCAGTCGCAGTGGCGCGGTTGCTTCGCGGGCCTGTATTCTGGCGGGTTGTGCTTATATTCTGTTTGGACTGTTACCGGTTGGACTGGGGCTGGCATCGCGACAGATCTGGCCGGACGAATTGCCTCAGGGAAGTGACGGCCAGGTGATTCTGGCGCTGGCTGAACTGCTGCTCTCGCCGGTTGGGATCTGCCTGATGGTGGTGACGCTACTGGCGATAGTGGTTTCCACCTGTACCAGTGCCATGCTGTCTCCCGCGGCGTTACTCTCGCATAATCTGTTACATCGAATTACCTGGTTTGATGAGCGGCGTCTGCTGACCAGTCGCTTGAGTGTCGGGATTGTCGCTCTGGCCAGTCTGCCTCTGGCATTGACCAGCGAAGCAATTCTGGAGTTGCTTGAAAGTGCTCTGGCAGTGGGCCTGGTCGCGCTCCTGATTCCGTTTGTCGCTGGAGTTTTCCTGAAACCACGGGGAGAATTACCGGGGCTTCTTTCCATTGGTTGTGGCGGTCTGTTCTGGATGGGACACCAGATTGTGGTTTCACAGCTTACTTCAGAAGCAGTTCAGGCCGGTACATTTCCAATGTTGCTGACAACCATTCCTCCCGAACTGACCGGTTTACTGGCCAGTGTCATCGGTTATCTCATCGGGCAGAGGTTTTCCCCATCTGCGGATGTGTCAGGGGCCTGAAGTTGATTGTCCTGTGACCAGAACCCTGCGGCGATAACTGATCATGATAACGAGAAACAGGCAGACGACGCTGATGGACAGCGGGAAGAGTACGGTGGTCAACGAATACGATTCCAGGGCCAGCAGTGCGAAAGTATTTCTGATGAAGAATAAAAAGATGAACAGAATGCTTTCTTCAAACGGATGATCGTAGGCTTTGCGGATGGTTGGACCAAAGCCCAGCAGATCGATGATCGTCAGCAGGATCACCGCCCACATCGGATTGGATGTGAAATACCAGCAGGGGATCGAGAGCAGGGCGGTACTGAAAAACAGCTTATCGAGCCGCGTGATCGAAATATCGCCACGTTTCACATAAGACAGAAAAGCGATATAGACTGTAATTGTGCCAGAAATACCAATAGGCCAGGCACCGCTGCCCCCGTCCGCTTCGAGTTGCGCAAAGAACACAATCAGTGTTGTCATCCCCCAGATCAGCCAGGAGAACAGGTGCGGCCTGATCCGTCCTGCCAGGATTCCGCGTATATACGGGATAAAAGCCGTGAACGTGATGAGAATTGCCAGCCCGCTGAAGAGCAGCTTAATTCGGGAGTCCATGAGGATACCTGATAGTTTATTGATTCATTCAGCTCCGCTGATCAGGTGGTGAAGCCATTATAGAAAACCAGTGAGACTGTCCGGGAGAGCTTATCAATAATTGGTTTGAGCCTCCTTGTCAATTCAGGGAGGAAGATCGTAGTGTCATTGCCTCGACAGGATTACGGAGGGAGCATACACTGATCTGATGATCGTCAAGTTGACTCTGGCAGTCCCAGTCATTGATAGAAGATTATTCAGGAGCCTCACCATGAGAATACAGCGTCTGATTCGTTTTTCTGTTCTCGCATGGATTTGTCTCATATTGGCAGGGAAATTCTCTTCTGCTGCAGACAAGATCGATTTTAAACCATCGCCGATTTCAATTCAGATCCCGGCAGGTTTGACGCTCGGCCCCTGTTCGGCAGTGGATTTTGACAGTCAGGGGCGGATGTACCTGTTTCATCGAGGGAAGCAGCCGATTCTCTGTTTTGACGCGAGCGGAAAATTCCTGCGTTCCTGGGGCGACAAGTTAATCGGTCAGGCTCATGGCTTGCGCGTGGATTCAAACGACAATATCTGGGTGACGGATATCGGTAACCATATGGTGTTTCAGTTCAATCCCGAGGGGAAGCTGTTGCTGGCACTGGGACAGGCGGGCAAAGCGGGGGACCGTCAGGATCAATTCAACAAGCCAACGGATATTGCATTCGGACCGCAGGGGAACATTTTCATTTCTGATGGGTATGGTAACAGCCGTGTGATGAAGTTCGCTGCGAACGGAAAATACCTCGGTCAATGGGGCACGCCAGGTAAGAAACCAGGCGAATTCAATCTGCCGCATTCGATTTTGGTAGATGCGAAAGGCCGTGTGCTGGTCGGCGATCGGGAGAACGACCGCGTGCAGATCTTCGACCTGGACGGGAACCTGTTGGAAATCTGGACGGGCTTTGCCCCTTATGGTATGGAATTCGATTCCAGTGGAACACTCTTCGTGGCCGATGGTCGTGCCAATCAAGTGCTGCAATTGGATGCAAATGGCAAGCTCGTCAAATCCTGGGGCAAAGAGGGTAAAGGTCTCGGGGAATATCAACTGCCTCACATGCTGGCCGTCGATGCGGCGGGTAATCTGTTTGTCACGGAAATCGGCGGGAAACGAATGCAGAAACTGCAACGGAAACGCTGATCTCTGCGTCAGTCAACAGCTGTATTATTTGTGAGGCGAACCGCTTTCCAGAAACGCGAGCAGGTCTTTGATCTCCCGGTCCGTCAGGGAGTTGACCAGACCGGAGGGCATGAAGGAGACGGGCGATTCGACCATCGAGTCGACATCACTCCGGTCAAAAGTACGATTCTGCCCGTTGGCATCGCGGATGGTTTCTTTGACGTACGACCGGAGTCGAATTCCTGTAAAGGTACGACCGTCGATAAGGATAATCGTGCGAGGCTGGTATTCGGGGGCCATCTCTCGACTGGGTTCAAGGATCGACTTCAACAGCCAGACGCGATCCTGCTTATCACCCAGGCTGCTCAAATCGGGACCAACGACATTGCCTCGCCCGCCGTGACGATGGCAGTGAGCACAGTTGGCCACACGACCATGATGAAAGATCCGGCGGCCGCTTTCCGGGTCAGCCGGTTCTTTCACTGCTTTCAGTGCCTGTAACCAGGCTTCGGTGTCAGTCAGGGCAGGGCGACCGACGCTGAGTGACTTCGGATTCAACGCGGCGGTAAACAGGTCTGCTGATTCCTGATACTGAGCAGCCAGTTTCTTCAGTGCTTGCTGTTGAGGAGCTGTGAGTGGAACCGATCGGAGCGCACGCAGGGCTTCTTCGCGCACGATGCGTTCCTGTGACCCTGCCAGTTTCAGTAAGAGGTCTGAGTTCTGTTCT
Organism: Planctomycetaceae bacterium; assembly: GCA_020426085.1. Classification (GTDB taxonomy): domain Bacteria; phylum Planctomycetota; class Planctomycetia; order Planctomycetales; family Planctomycetaceae; genus Gimesia. The sequence continues at coordinate 5,391 of JAGQQP010000219.1, forward strand.
GCGACAGTCGCGAGTCCGGCGATCGCTTCGGCGCGTAGTTTCGCGGTTTGCTGAGAATCAGCGGCGATGCCTGCCAAAATCTTTTGGGAAGCAATGGGATTACCTGCCAGTGTGCGGACGACTTCCAGCGAAAGTGTCTCATCGTTAACGGCCAGCAGTTGCTGGAGGATTTCCAGAGTCAGACCTTTGGGGAAATTTTTGACTGGCTGGGTTCCTTCTTTGGGAGCAGAGAGGGACTGTGTGGGCAGCAACCGCAATGCATAAGCCCGAATGCGTGGTGGACTCTGCGTGTCCTGAACTTTGGCGATCAGCAGTTCCGGGTTACGGATGCCTGCTTCGGGTTTCCCCTGCAGCGTGTTCCAGGTGGCGAGGGCCGCTTCGAACCGCCGATAATCGAGATCACTTTGCGACAGCTTCTCTTCGACGAGAGGCAGAAATGCCTTCAATCCGGCGTCGGATATCCAGCGGAGCGTCTCAAACTGAACGTCCGGGTTTTTGTCAGCGAGAAACATCGGGACCCATTGTTCCGGATTCACTTTGGCAAGTTTCAATGCCATCACGGCTTGAATGCGGTCTGCAGCTGGCCAGCCGGCGACCTCTTTCGGATTCCAGTCTGCTGCTGCCCGCGCCAGCGCCTGCAGAGCAGACTGCGCGAGGAACGGGTCCTGATCCTGAGCAAGCCGGAACAGTTCCTGAAGCGGAAATTTCGTTTTGCCGCTGCGCAAACTGGCTGCCAGTTTTGCCTCTTTCGTCGGTGAAGCGAGATCCAGTGGGCCCACCCAGTTTGCCTGATCCAGGTCGATTTCCAGTTTCCACACGCGACCATATCCGTGTGCCTGATAGCGACCGTCGACCCAGTCGCACAGATAATAAATGCGTTTTTGTTTGGAGGAAGCAGGATCTTCGGCGATACAACTGGGACGGAAGTAGCGGCTCCCTTTCACTAAAGTGATGGGTTTGGATGTGTAGGAAGCTCCCTGAGGAGTGAGTGGGTAAAAGTCGACGCGATGATCGCTCCACGAAGGGACCAGCAGTCCGCGTCCCAACGGGAGAATTCCGCAGGGGGCTTCTCCCGACGGGTGAATCATCGGGAGTGTGCCCCGCAATTCGCCGTTCCAGCTGACGAAGGGATGATGAGCTTCCGAGCCGTAGCTGCGTTCATATCCGTAATCACCCCCTTCAATGATATGCAGTACCCGGCAAGGAGGACGTTCGCCCGGATCGTTTTCCGCAGCGAAGATTTCGCCATCGGAGCGAACACAGACGCCAAACGGGTTCCAGAAACCTTCTGCAATGCGACTCAGCTTTTTGCCATCGGCGGTGCAACGGAAGATGCCCCCTTCGCCTGCTCCTTGAACAGTAGATCCATCGGTTCCTGTCAGGGTCCACGGCTTCGCGAAGTTTTCACCGAGCGCAAACACCAGGTTTCCTTTTGTGTCCCAGGCCAGTCCTTCCAGGCCGTTATGAGGGTAATCGGCTTCACTCTTCAGCACGGCGATGTTCTCTTCGACATCGGCTTTGCCGTCGCCGCTGGTATCTTTGATGCGCAGAATTCGATCCCGTTCGGCCAGATAGA
>JAGQQP010000021.1 GCA_020426085.1 Planctomycetaceae bacterium
ATCTAGGTCTCCGGTTATACAAAGAGAAATAAAAGAAATGAAAAGCATTTCTTACTCTCATCCGGCCTTTGTAAGCGATATGAAAACGGCAATGCAGATAATACAGTGTTATGTATCGGTACAAGAATTTATTTGCGCACAAAATGCGAAGTACAACGATACATAAAATATCTGAGCACAGTCAAATTTCGGTTAGCTGTCAAAGAGCGACTTTTTTAATAACAGACAAGAAATAAGAAATTTGCATTTATCAACAAAGAACTGTCCGAAAAGACAGAGATCTCTTTTTATTTGTAAAGTCACACATCTAGAAATGTGCAAAGAGACTGAACGTTTTTATTTAAAGATTTGGTTTTTGATTTGTCAATAAAAAAATTCATGCCGGGCATTAAATATTTTCCTTAAATAGCCTTAACTGGCAATATTTATTGACTTTAAGTATGTCTGCTTTTCTTTGAAATATTATATTTTGTGTAAAATTTGCAGAATTGCAGGGTTTCCACTCAATCTGATCCCCGGGCAGACGGGATTTGTTTAAATTCTTTCATGCATGCAGGAGGTGATCAACCCTTTTTGCATAGAAACAGATGGAGATACAAGTTAAATCTGTTTCTTAATCGGGAGTGTGATGAGAGATTTGCTGGGAAATCCGGTTTGTGATTTTAACTAATGTTGGCTGTCAGTGATTTGGAATCAATCCAAAGTCAGAAATAAAAAAACCGATTGCTCCTGTGCAGGGGCAATCGGTCGAATGAACTCGATTTGAGATCGTTAAAAATTAATTGTCACCAGTAGGTTGACCATCATGGATGCGCGTGAGCAGAGCATACTGAGTATTATCCATATTTTCACTCAGGAATCGAACAGCTCCATCACCCATCAAAACATGACATCCTCCTTCATGAACACTTGATGCAACTCCGACATAAATTCGGGGGTCATCCGCTGCACCTGCGCCAGTCGCACCGAGAGCATCGTAAGGACCATTAATATGATACCGTTTGTTGTTAATGTGACTGGGATCGCTGCTAGGGTGGTTCACGGCAAAGGTTCCATAGACGCGATGTTGAGCCCATAAGGGAGAGTAAGCATCATCGCGCCGTCCATAAATGCAGCCTTCCGTCATGGCAATAGAGTTACTGAGTCCGTCTGTCACTGATTTGAATTTAGCAGCTCCATTGAAACCAAACATGCCTTGAGACTGTGTTGTGATACCGCTGGCCATTGCATTGGCACTTTCGCGGTAGGCAGAATATAGCCCTCTTCCGGGCCAGCCACAGTAATGCGAACCGCCGCAGAAGAGATAATTTGATCGAGCTGCATTTGTTGCCATCCAGCTGGCATCCGTTCTGACTTCAGGTGTCTGGCCTTCATCGGAAGGGCATAAGAGAGCAGGCAAAATAACCTGTCCCAGTGGAGTATTCGTATTCGGCCACCCGCCTGCGACAGAAGTAAAGTAGCCGTTCGTTGCTCCGCCGCTGGCAATGTTGAAATTCCATTTGTTATAGAGTGGTGCCTGGTCAATGTATGGCAGCAGTAATGTAAAACCTGTGTGGTTTAGCCCGTTCGTAGCGGCTTGATCTCCAAGAGCCGCGGAACCTGCACCATTAATACAGCCAGGAGGCAGTACACCGTGCGTTTCGTTATAATTGTGGAGAGCCAGCCCCAACTGCTTCATATTATTGATGCAGGAAGATCTTCTTGCTGCTTCACGCGCCTGTTGCACTGCAGGCAGCAGCAGCGCAATGAGAATGGCGATGATGGCGATCACCACCAGCAATTCGATCAGTGTAAAGCCTCGTTTGACTGTGAGTCGCTTCATATTCATCTCCCGGTAGATAAAGATATAAGAAATTAAGGATGATTACATTTTCGAACTTTTGACCTGTTTTTCAGCTGGGTTAAAGCTCTTGTCGAAATACAAAAAGTTAAAGTTAGAGTCCACCAGTATTTCTGTCAGGATTGACAGTTCATTTTTTCAACGGTTGTTTGCAGATGAACGGGTTATTTTGAGTCCAGTTTAAAATCAATGGTATTTTCACCCTGTTTCACCTCTGCGGTCAGGGTGGTGTTTGTATTATATTTTGTCGGGATGGGATCTTTTGCTGTTTTCCCTTTCGATGAATCCAATTCTTCGAAACCAACTGCTTCAAAACCAGCTTCTGTTTCCGGATCCAGGTCGGCCATGTCGGCATCCGGGTCGATTTCGGGAGCCGATGGTTGTCCCGTCGTAATGCGCACTTTGTGCCTGCCGGGGATGGCTCCCATCGCGTTGCCTCGATGGGCGAGTTCATACTTTCCGGTTTCATCTGTTTGAGCTGTAGAAGGATTTCCTTCGTCGGGAGTAAAGACCACAACGGCATTGGCTAGTGGTTTTCCATCCATAGTGACCACGCCGGTGACTTTTTCAAGTTCGACTTCCGTACCGCTCCCTTTGCACCCCAGACAGCAAACGGTTAAGAAGATCAATGAAAATATCAGCGATAGCTGGTCTTTAAGGTACATTCAAGAAATCCAGTATTATTACGTGAGATTAATATCTCAGAAGTTTCAGCAAGCAAGAATGCCCGGTTTCACCAGAATGATGAAACCGAGCGAGTAGCAAATTGCAGTTTCATGCAGATTAGAATTCACCCACGATGTTTTTATCATTGATACCACACAGGAATATCAGGGTATCGCCGTTGACATTTTCGCTGATGAATCGAACTGCACCATCACCTAAGAGGAAATGGCAACCACCTTCATGAGAACTGCTCAGGCCCCAGGCATTAGTAGACCCGGTGTTGCTGACACCATTGATCATATAATACGAGGACAGAGCCTGGTCAGAGTTAGTAGACCAGCCTTGGAAAGTTCGTACCACTGCAGTGTGATAACTCCAGCTCCCAATGTTACCGGCTGTAGAATGGACGTAAGCATTTGACCCTGCCCAGACTGCGCCGCTATATCCACCTTCGGTAGTTCTTTCACCAAGTAGAAGTACGTTACTCATACCATCTCGGAACGATTTTATGTTTCTGGCGTTGTGATCAGCCCAGGCTGAAGTAACACCAGAAATCGTCGTAGTACCTGGCAGGAGGCGATAGCATGAATAAAGTCCAACGTAGTTTGACTTTCCAAAGTTACCAATGTTGGGGTTCACGCCATCTGCAGGGTCCGAGGGGCAGGCGAGTGAAGCAATCGGAGTTTTGATAAGAGTAGGTTGAAGAACTGTACCAGTTGGCGAACGCCAGGGCTTGTTCAGGTTGATTTTGTTGTAGAGTGGTGCCTGATCCATGAAAGGGAGCAGCATGAAGTTCCAACCGAGGTAACTCTCCCCATCAACAGGGTCGTAAGTCGTATTTCGAATATTCTCGACGTGCATCTGAGGGAAGATACGATGGGTCTCGTGATAGTTGTGTAAAGCAATCCCCAGTTGCTTCATGTTGTTTTTGCAGGTCGATCTCCGAGCTGCTTCGCGTGCCTGTTGCACTGCTGGTAACAGCAACGCAATGAGAATGGCGATGATGGCAATGACCACCAGAAGTTCGATCAGGGTGAAGCCCCGTTTTGCAGTAAGCCGTTTCATCTAGGTCTCCGGTTATACAAAGAGAATTAAAAGAAATGAAATTCATTTCTTATTCTCATCCGGTCTTTAAGCGAATTGAAAACGGTATCGCGCAAGAATAACGGGTAGCTGTAGAGATAGAATCTGCGCACAGTCAAATTTCAGTTAGCTGTAAAGAGCGACTTTTGTTAGTTCAGATAAGAATAAGAAATTTGAAAGTAATAACGACAAAATTAACTACCAGAATCGGCAGGTATAATCTCTCAGTTTTAGTGGCGAGTGCCCAGTAGAGTCGTTTGAAAAGACATGCTTCATTAAAAACCAGATAATTAATTTGTCAACATGTTTCTATTTGTATTTATCGAATAATTAAGCTCAAATATGAAGAAAAATTCATATCTATAGAGATACTCAATGGTTATGGTAAAAGAAAAATATGAAAAAATTTTAAATTCAGCGAAACTATAACGAATTTTCCGTGTTGTCAATTTTCACTACTCTCAGATGACTCTGACTGAGGAGGTAAATCACTTCTCTTTTTTCTGAAGAAGTCGACTCAGTCTGATCAATATTTTGCCATTGTCTTCCAGGCAAAGGCGAAACATTTCCTAAGAACCGTCTCTAAATTTGCGAGTAGAAGCTTGATGATCATCAGTCACTGTTGTTCAATCAAAGTGTGCTGCTCGATATCAAGGTCAATCAGTGTGTGGTGAGAGTGTTGAAGTTTTGCACTGTGGGGCAAAGGCAAAACGTATCGATTCTCAACACTCGAATACAAAGAGGATCAGATAATGAATCAACGTCACCTGCGTCATATGAGTGTGTTCTTCGTGGCAGTTTCCGGTTTATTACAAATCAACATTCTGCTGGCGGGTGATGCTGCACAATCAGCTGCCGTTGAAGCGGGAACAATTCAACGTGTTTTGAGATTATCGGCCAGTGAGGATAATCCCCGAAATAGTGAAGGTGATTTTATCACATTGAAAGACGGCCGCATTCTGTTTGTCTACACTCATTTTATTGGAGGCGCTGCAGATCACTCTTCAGCATATCTGGCAGGCCGCTATTCATCCGATGGTGGCAAGACCTGGACTCAGCAGGATGAGACTATCATCGAAAATGATGGCAAGCAGAATATCATGTCGGTCTCACTGCTGCGGTTGCAGGATGGGCGAATTGCTTTGTTTTATGCCCGTAAAAATTCGATTCATGATCTGCTGCCCGTCATGCGGATCAGTGATGATGAAGGCGCGCACTGGAGTGAACCGGTGGAGATCATTCCTCAAAAAGAGGTCGGCTATTATGTCTTGAATAATGATCGTGTAGTGCAGTTGAAGAATGGACGTATTGTGGTTCCGCTGGCATTGCATCAGAACCTGCCAGGATCGGATCGATTTAATCCGAATGCGAAATTCCTTTGTTATTATTCTGACGATCAGGGAAAAACATGGCAGCGTGGAACAGAACCCATTGTCGAAAAACAGCCGGGTGTCAAACAGCCTTACATGCAGGAACCCGGTCTGATCGAACTCAAAGACGGAACGCTGATGGGCTTCTGTCGTACGAATGGAGGCAGCCAGTATGTCGCATTTTCAAAAGACGGCGGTCAGACATTTTCTGAACTGAAACCGTCAAACATCATCTCACCCGTTTCGCCTGCCTCCATTGAACGCATTCCCGAGACCGGCGATTTACTGCTGGTCTGGAATAATCACCAGGGAATCGATGCAAAGTTGCGCGGCAAGCGGACCCCGCTCTCACTGGCCATATCCAAAGATGAAGGCAAGACGTGGCAGCAGATTCAGAACATCGAAACCAATCCGAATGGATGGTACTGCTACACGGCGATTGAGTTCACGAAAGAGGGCGTCCTGCTCGGGCATTGCGCTGGAGATCGCATGAAAAATAATGGACTGGCCGAATCGCAAATCACGTTCGTTCCTCTGACTGCCATTTATAACAAGTGACCCAATGGGGAATTACGTCCTGATTTATCAGGAATGAATCCGATAGTACCAGAAAAAAATTCGATCTGATGCAACTCTGAAATTACGCTTGAATTCGTTGAATGAATCGGGGAAACTGATTGTAAAGAGAGTTAAATAATCCCCGCAGCCTTCATTCCTCATGCTTTTTTCGGAGTCGACTGATGAAACCATTATCCCTGTCCCGCCGTCGATTTCTGAGTACTGCCGTGGGAAGTGGACTGGGTGCGCTCTCCTTGAGTTCGCTGGCCTATGCGGGGTTGCCTGCTGTGAAAGACCCGCGGTCAACCGACGGTGATGCACGCTTTGAACCGGAATGGGAAGAACGTCTTTCGATTTCTGTCGGGCCGAAATCAGGAGATATCATCGGCACGAGTGACAAAACACTGCAGGCGGCGATTGACTATATTGCCGGGAAGGGGGGAGGCACAGTTCGTCTGCTGCCGGGAACATTCACCCTGCGGAATGCCTTGCATCTGCCTTCGAAAATCCGGCTGCAGGGGAGTGGCCCGGAGACAATCATCACTAAAGGTGCTTCCGAAACGGTGGCGCTCTCGGAAGATTCCGACTGGTACGATCAGGAAATCACGCTGGAAAAATCAGCGGGCTTTCAGGTGGGCGATGGTGTGGTACTCGTCACGAAGAATCCGAGTACCGGCAGTCAGGATGTGATTAAACGCACGCTGGTGGCACGTTCCGGAAACCGGTTTAAATTGAACGAGGGACTGCGCAAAAATTTGTGGCTTTCCGGAAAACCTACCGTGTCATCACTGTTTCCGTTACTGACCAGCGAATACACAAAAAACGTTCTGATCGAAAATCTGACTCTGGATGGGAATCGGAAAAATAATACCAACCTGAATGGTAACTATGGTGGCTGCATCTTTTTGCAGGACTGCAATCGATATTCGATTCGAAATGTCACCACGCGAAATTACAACGGGGACGGCATCAGCTTTCAGATTTGTCACGACGTAAAAGTCGAGAACTGCCACAGTCATGACAATGCGGATCTGGGTGTTCATCCCGGTTCAGGGTCGCAGCGACCATTGATTGTGAACAATCGCTTTGAGAACAATCATATCGGTCTGTTCTGGTGCTGGGGTGTGAAATATGGTCTGGCAGAAAAGAATCAGTTGAATGGGAATGACATCAGTATTTCGATTGGCCATAACGATACTGATAATGTGATGCGGGAGAATGTCATCCGGGACAGTAACCAGGTAGGTATTCTGTTCCGCAATGATGCCCGTGGCAAAAACTTCTGGGCCAATCGCAATACGGTGGTCAAGAACCAGATCATCAACAGCGGTGCCGCGGATGGGGTCGCTATCGATATTACCGGTAAGACCTCAGATCTGACGATTACTGATAATGTTATTAGCGAAGAACGCCAACCGATGCAGCGCACCGGGATCCGGATTGGACCCGACGCGGGCACCATCAAACTGGCGGAGAATCAGATCCAGGGGTTCATGAAGTCGATTGACGACCAGCGACCGACAACCTGAGCACTCTGATCCGGATGGAATCAGAGTGCACAGTCTGAAGTTTACTTGTCGGCGGTGATTTCTTCCGACTTCATTACTTTGCCGATCTGCTTAACGGCTTGTCGCAAACGCTGCGAGTTTTCGACGATTGCCATCCGCAGGTAGCCTTCACCGTCTTCACCGAAACCGCGTCCTGGACTGACGGCGACGCCCCCTTCATCCAGCAGCTTCATCGCGAAATCGATTGAACCCATCTGAGCCCAGGGCTCCGGGATCTTGGCCCAGACGAACATACCCGCTTTGGGGCGCTCAATTTCCCAGCCGAGGCGTTCCAGGCCGTCACAGAAGACATCGCGTCGCATCTGATATTCGGCGGCGATACTGTCGACCGCGGCTTCGCAGTGCCGCATAGCGACGATGGCAGCGATCTGGACCGGTTGAAACAGGCCGTAGTCATAATATCCTTTGATGGTGGAGAGCGCACGGACCATCTCTGAATTTCCAGAGCAGAAGCCGATACGCCAGCCGGCCATACTGAAACCTTTACTCATGGTCGTAAATTCGACGCCAACTTCGGTCGCACCCGGTGTTGCCAGGAAGCTGGGAGCCTTGTAGCCATCAAAGCAGATGTCGGCATACGCAAAGTCGCTGATGACCATGAATGAGTATTTCCGAGCCAGTCGAACCAGCTCTACATAGAAGTCCTGTTCGATGACGGTGGCGCTCGGATTGTGGGGGAAGTTCACCACAACGACTTTGGGTTTGGGATACAGGTGTTCGCAGGTGTAGGCGATGTTCGAGAGGAACTGGTCCGGCTGGCGGACATCCAGTTCGATGACATTTCCTGCGGCCAGCATCACGGCGTAAACGTGGACCGGGAACGAGGGGGAGGGGACGATAGCGGTATCCCCGGGGCCCATCAAAGCCAGACACATGTGACTGAAACCCTCTTTGGAGCCAATGCAGGCAACCACTTCGGAATCGGGATCGAGGCGGACCCCATATTTTTTCCAGTAGCGGGACGTCACTTCTTTTCTCAGGTTGGCAATGCCGTTCGCCACGGAATAGCGATGATTCCGTGGATCGGAAAGTGCTTCCGACATTTTCTCGACAATCAGAGGGTCAGGCGGGTCGGTCGGGTTCCCCATCCCCAGATCGATCACATCCACACCCGCCACACGTTTCTGGTACTTCAGCTTGTTGATTTTTCCAAAAAGGTAAGGGGGTAAACGCTTTACTCGTTCAGCAACGGGGATGGTGAAGCCGTCATCTGAAGAAGGAACTTCCGATTCGCCACGCATAATGAAAAGACTGCCTGTTCTACAAGGAATATTTGTCGACTATCTGTCAGGGTATCAAATTCGCTCCGGAAGAGGGATTAGGCCTGACTGAAACCATTTTACGCGATCACAACAAAAAATGCGCCTGATGAATATGACATATTTTTCTCAGATTGATCAGGACATAAAAAAGCGTGTGTCAGTAAATCAGGACTGACACACGCTAAGTCTATCTGGTTCTCTGTTTCAGCAGCGAAATTACCGTTACCGGGGAGAGCCATTCAGTCCCTGTGTGGCGCTGGGAATGGCCTGATTGACCTGCCCGTTGCTGAAGTTGGTACCCGAAGTCTGAGAGACACCACCGGTGGTTGTACCAGTAATGTAGTTATCAACGCGGGTCTGTTCTTTCAGTTTCGCGAATACGCGGGCGACAGCCTCCTGAGTCTGTTCTTCAGTCAGCTGGTCAACCAGCTGGTTTTCCACTTCTTTGATGCTGTTCACGATAGGCTCGGTCCGGCCTTCGCAGAGCAGAATTGCATAGCGACTGAGACCGATCTGAACGATTCCGGAGACTTCCCCTTCTTTGAGTTTGAAGGCGGCTTTCCAGAGGCTTTCATTTTCGGAGAACTGGGGAATCGGCTGAATAGCACCACCCAGAGCACGGCTGTTCGGCTCTATCGAGTAGTCGCGGGCAAACCGTTCAAAGTCGCCTGGATTCTTTTTGACTTCATCCCAGACTTTCTGAGCGCGGCTCAGGTTGTCCATCATGATCATACGGGCTTTGACGCGTGGGCCGTAATCCCGGACGAAGGCTTTCTCGACCTGATCCTGGGTCAGCTTGGTGCGTTGTCCTGCCAGTTTTCGCAGTGCCAGCATCGGCCAGATCACGTTGCGGCGATACTGATTGGGATTCATTTTACGCTCTGCCTGCAGCATTTCGTACCAGGTTTTGGTATCCAGGTTGAAGCGTTTCGCGATCTTTTCTACTTCAGCGTGCACTTCAGCCTGTTCGACTTCAATGCCGGCTTTCTGACAGGCCTGTTCGATGATGGCCCGGTTGATCACATTTTCCAGGACTTCCGGTCCATACAAGGCGATACATTCACGTGCCAGTTCGTCTTCACTGATCACCACGTTGCCGACTTTGGCGACTGGTTGTGTTCGTGCCGATGGCTGATTTCCGGAAATGCGGACAGTACCCGCTGATTTGTCTTCACCGGCGGAACCAGTTTTGGCGCTGAATGTCTGGAACAAGAGGACGCCAGCGAGAAGAACCAGTCCTGTACCGGCTGCGAAATAGATGATTTTTCGATTTGAGTTTGTCTTGGCTTTGGTCGCATGCGGGTTTGGGAATGGGTCGCCCATTGCTAAAAATCTCCATGTTTTGTATCCGACGCGGGGGAATCATGTGATTGCCTGATTTCAGCTACCTGTGCTGGAGGTGACGATCCGGGTTGGGGTCTATTGATCGTCAGGCAGTGTTTCCGATTTGTCCAAAATCAGACGGCTTCGGAGCCACAAATCACGTTGATACTTTGTCGTCAGAAGATTTACGAAACTTCCATGTCTCAAGCTCTACCGTTAGAGCGCGGCGGAAATGTAAATCTTTCAACAAAACAGGTCAACAGCAATTTATGGACCCTGATATCTGTATACATTCAGAGGCTGAAATTTGGTTCCATCGACTAAAAAACAGGGTGGAATAAGCTGTTTTTTACGGATTATTTGATCCCACAGGCTCTTGACGGCGTTCTCCAGAGGTCGGTTGACTGAGCGGGTTTGACTCAGTCTGCAGAGCCGGATCAGGCAGCGAGTCCGATTTGTGATTATTCGGCAGGTCGGTTATATCTTTGATTGCGAACAAAATTGAGAGGGTTACAATCAGGATACAGGCAGCCCGGCAGTCGGCATTGCTCACTTGCACCAGACGAACAGACCAGATTTAACGAATAGCAGTAACAGAGACAGAGGACATCACTATGGGATTCTGGATGGATAAACTGCGAGCCGAGCTCGTCGATATTATTGAGTGGATCGATGATTCGAAACACACCATGACCTGGCGGTTCCCCCGTTATCAGAATGAAATCAAAAATGGCGCACAGCTGATTGTCCGGCCCGGACAGATGGCTTTATTCGTACATCGCGGACAAGTCGCTGACGTGTTTGAGCCGGGACACTATGAGCTCAAAACTGATAACCTGCCGATCCTGGCGACGCTTCAAGGCTGGAAACATGGTTTCAACAGTCCTTTCCGATCGGAAGTCTATTTCGTCAATACCACACAAATTACGGACCTGAAGTGGGGAACCCCCAATCCCATTATGCTCCGCGATCCGGAATTCGGACCGATTCGTCTGCGGGCATTTGGCAACTATTCACTGAAAGCCAACGATCCGCGAATCCTGGTGAAGGAACTGGTTGGCACTAATGCAGAGTTTCATTCAGAAGAGATCAACGAACTGTTACGTTCCATCATCAACAGTTCGTTCGCCGATCTGATTGGCGAGTCAAAATATGCGGCACTGGATCTCGCTTCGAAATATACCGAGATATCCGCAGAGCTGAAAAAACTGGTCAATGAACGAATCGATGATGAGTACGGTCTGGAAACTCCCCAACTGCTGATTGTGAATATATCGCTGCCGGAAACGGTGGAAAAAGCCCTGGATACACGAACCAGCATGGGTGTGATCGGCGATATGAATAAATTCCAGCAGTTCCAGATGGGGCAGGCAATGCTCTCGGCTGCAGAAAATCCTTCCGGAGGAGGGGCAGCAGACGGAATGGGACTGGGGATGGGGTTTGCGATGGCGAATCGGATGATGCAGTCTCCCGGAATGGGGGCACCCGGTCAGATGACACCGCCACCACCGCCGGCAGCCTGGCACATTGCCGTAAACGGACAGTCGCAGGGACCGTATTCCCTGGAGCAGATTTCACAGGGAATTGCAGCAGGTCAGGTTACGGATCAGACCCAGGTCTGGTCAGCCGGGATGTCAGGCTGGTTGCCCGCGAGTCAGGTGCCTCAACTGACGGGATACTTTCAGGCCACACCACCTCCTCCACCGCCACCACCGGCTGGTTAGTTAAACATGGTTCCTGAATCGTACGTTGATGGCATGAAAGCGGTACCGGCAGTGAAATCAGGCTGCCCCGGGCAGAGAGACCAGAGGCTGGTGTTTGCGTGAGAGTCGCACATATTATCACTCGTATGATTATCGGCGGCGCGCAGCAGAATACGCTTTATACGGTCGAAGATCAGTATCGCGATTACCAGGATGAAGTAATCCTGATGACAGGCCCTACTAATGGCCCGGAAGGGACGCTCATCCCCCGCGCGGAACAGGGGGGCTTTGATCTGCAGATTCTTCCGCATCTGACGCGGAGTATCAGTCCGCTGAATGACTGGCGCGCGTATCGGGAGTTGATCGCTGCCCTGCGGGAGTACCAGCCTGATCTGGTTCACACACACAGTTCCAAAGCAGGCATCCTGGGAAGAGCCGCAGCCTGGAAACTGCGATTGCCAACCGTGCATACGATTCATGGAGCTGCCTTTCACTTTGGTCAGTCTCCGGTGAATTATCATACATACATCGCTGCCGAGAAATGGGCGGCCCGCCGCTGTGATCGGCTCATCAGTGTCTGCGATGCCATGACCGATCAGTACGTCGCGGCCGGAATCACGACCAGAGACCGTTGTGATACGGTCTACAGTGGGATGGAAGTCGAACCGTTTCTCACACCTCCGCGACCACCTGAAGAGGTGCGTCGTGAACTGGGGATTGAACCGGGGCAGATTGTCATCGGTAAAGTGGCGCGGCTGTTTCATCTCAAAGGGCACAAATATCTGATTGAAGCGGCGAAACAGGTGGTTGAGGCACAGCCAGAGGTCCGGTTTCTATTGATCGGCGACGGCATCCTGCGTGCGGAATTTGAAGCGCGCATTGCCGAACTGGGGCTGTCCGACCATTTCATCTTTGCCGGACTGGTTCCCCCTGAGCGCGTTCCGGAACTGATTCATGCAATGGACATCGTTGTGCATACCAGTGTCTGGGAAGGACTGGCCCGCGTGCTGCCACAGGGGTTGATCGCAGGCAAGCCCGTGGTTTCCTATGATGTAGACGGGGCACGTGAAGTGGTGATCCCTGAAGAAACCGGTTACCTGCTGCCGGCGGAGTCGATTGAACCGCTGGCGCAGGCGTTAATCGAACTGGCCGCCGATCCTGAGAAACGACGGCGATTTGGCCAGACGGGGCGTGAACGGTTCACCGATCAGTTCCGACATCAAACCATGACCCGCCGATTAAGAGAAATTTATCAGCGGGTCCTGGATGAGCGTCAGTCAGGTTAAAGGCGCTGTTCCGATCTATTCCTGAATCAGAACATTCACTCCTTTTTTGTTCGACAGAACAATATCAGGTCGGCCATCCCCGTTCATGTCAGCCATGGAGAACTGGGTTCCCACACCGGTATCATTACCGGCTTCGATTTTGTGGGGAATGATCTCAGGGGCTGCGTTTTTGTTGCGTTTGATTTCGTACCAGTACATCACAACCGGTTCTTTTCCACCCGGATCTTTGCCGTTGTGGGCGAAGAAGCGTTTGCCGGTCACCATGTCCCGCTGACCGTCACCATTCATATCAATGAAATGCATGGCGTGTGTCTGGGAATAGCTTTTGTCAATCAGGTGCGCCTTGAATTTGGGTTCGTCTCCGCCAGTAAGGTTTTCAAACCACCAGACGCCAAACATATGAGCGGAACTGCCGATAATGTCGTTGTCGCCGTCCATATCGAGATCTTCGACGTGCAGATCAGCCATCTTTTCAGAGGGTTCTGAACCACTCTCACTCAGTACAAAGGGGTGAAACTCCCACAGGCCTTCGCCCAGGGTTTCAGGTGCTTCCCACCAGCCGTTGGGGATCAGTACATCCTGACGACCATCCTTATTAAAATCGCCGACGCCCAGTCCATGATAATATTTGAAGGTCCCGTTTTTCATCGGATCACCGGGTTTGCTGATCGGAGTGAAGGTCCACTTTTTATCAGCCAGATCGGGAGTAGGAATTTCCAGGTAACCCATCTGCTGTTCGGGTTGAGATCCAAAAATCAGTTCGGGTTTGCCATCACCGGTCAGGTCGGCGAACTGTGGAGATTCATTACAGATACTGTGCCAGATCAGGTGTTCTTTCCAGTGGCCTGCTTCGTTCTTCGGGTTTTCATACCAGTAGAATTCTTTGCCTGGAAAGCTGACGTAGATAAAATCGGTCCAGCCGTCCTGATTGATGTCATAGGCAAAATTACAGAAGCTGTCACTGTAGCCCACACCAGCGACGAATTTTCCCGGCTTGCGGACTTCATGCATTTTCCAGTCGGGAGCTTCATACCAGACATCGCCGGCAATCACGTCCATCTTGCCATCTTTATTTACGTCGGCAGCAGCAGAACCTTCCGAACGGAAAGCGGCATCCAGTTGCTGTCGCTGCCAGGTTTCACCTGCGGACAGGGAGAGCGGAGCAGTCAGCAGAGCCAGCAGCGCGAAGACGGAGCAACGACTCAGTCGATGATAGATGTGATTGAGATTGTTCATTTATGATTTCCTGTTGTTAACTTGCGAACGCGGTAAGTTTCACTGTCTCCGATATAGACATTTCCTTTTGGTCCCACATAAACGCCATGCGGACGCGCCATACGGCAGTGGGCCGGGTCCCCATCGGGGCCATCACCTTTTTTGCCGTCTCCGACAGCGGTCTCAATTGTGCCATCTTTTTTACGGATGACTCGAATCGTGTGGCTTTCCGTATCAGCCAGATAAATGTCTCCATTCGGCGCGACGGAAATTCCTTTCGGGCCTGATAGAGTCGCTTCTTTGGCGGGGCCACCATGTCCCGTATATCCTTTTTTACCAGTGCCGGCAATGTGATGTAAAGTCTGATCATCCAGATCGATACGATACACCATGTTTCCTTCACGCAATGCAAGGTACAAAGATCCCTTACCAGAACCGTCAGCGAAAAAGTCGAGTGCCCGTGGACCGTTCAGAGGTGTACCTTCCACTTTCGCGCCATCGCGAGTCGGTTTCCGTTCCCCGGTACCGGAAAATGTGCTGACTGTGCCGGTGGTCAAATCGACGCGACGGATGCGGTGATTGCCGATATCACAGATGTAAAGATTGTTGTCGTTGTCCAGTGCGATGGAGTGGGGACGCGAGAAAGTGGCACTGGTTGCCGGGCCACCATCTCCGGAGAATCCTTTTTCCCCGGTACCTGCGACCGTTGAGATCTTTCCTGTTTTGGCATCGACACGACGGACGATGTTATTGACCATCTCGACAAAGTACATATTGCCGTCTTTGTCGAAACGGACTTCGTAAGGCTCGTTGAGCTTTGCTTCCAGCGCCGCGCCACTGTCGCCACTATAACCCTTCTTGCCGGAGCCGGCGACTGTGGAAATTTTCCCCGTCTTTTCATCGATGCGTCGGATGACGTGGCTTTTGATCTCGCAGACATACAGTGCACCATCCGGTCCAAGCGAGAGACCATAAGGCTCGCCGACCTGAGCTTCCACAGCAGGGCCTCCATCTCCAGTGTGGCCCACTTTACCGGTGCCGGCAATTGTTTTCACGGTTTGAGCAGAAACAGAAGTGGTAATCAGACTGAGCAGCAGGACTGCCGGTAACATCAATCGGTGCATGTTGTTATTCCAGATGTAGGAGGGATTTAGTGCTGTGGAAGATCATCAAACGATCGCGTTGGATCGTCGTGTTTAAATAACATATAGCGACCCGCGTTCGGATTCTGTTTTAACAGTTCTTCCGGCGAAATCAACTTTTGCTCATTCGACTGTTTATCGATGACCAGTATTTTAACACCTGCAGGATGATCTTGCTGCTTGAAAAACTGTTCGAGCAGAATATTGTCCGGTTTCCCTTCCGCGTCCAGAATGACTACATATTCGGCGGAAGGCTGAGGCACAAACGGACGTTCCTCAGCACAGCCTTGAATGACGATGATACAGACGGTCAACAGACAGAAATGGTAAAAACGGGAACTGGCATGCATTTACTGCACGCCTCCCATTTCGGTTTCCAGTTTATCTTTGTTATTGAACAGAATATTGCTGTCCATCGGTCCAAACCAGCCAAGCTGAAACTTTTTGGGATCTCCGCCATATGCGGATGTTCCCGTACCCGACATGACAGCTGACGTCACGCGGCCATCAGCCCAGGCAATATTGGCCACCGTTCCCGTGTGGCGGAAATGAATAGACGGATCGGGTCGCCAGGGTGCCTCTGAGAATGTCGGACTCCAGTTATCGATAAAGAAAGGGGGCTCGATAAAGCTGTACTCGATAATGTGCAAATCAGGAAAGCCCTGCGCCAGTGCAGCGTCCGAAAATGCGACGGTACGGGCCAGGCTACCGATCTCCCGCATATTTGTTGCGATCATATTACAGGTGGGATACGTGTATTTCCAGGAAGTGCCCCCCAGGTAAGCCTGATTGTAACCGTAGCCTCCTGTTCCTCCTTCAAACGCATTGGCCACAGACCCGTGTTCGCCATAATTGCCAAAAGTCGGGCATTTTTTAATACTGGTGCTCTGTTCCAGAAAGGGAGCCAACGGTCCCAGGTGCGCCTGGAATTTCGTTGTCCCATCGTCGGTAGTCCGTTCACCGTGCCAGCGTTTTTTTCCTCCCAGACCTACATGCGAATCAGCAGCGGCGCGAGGCCAGTAGCCGCCGTTCGAATCTGCATACATATGGCAGGCCAGAACAATCTGTCGCAGGTTGTTTTTGCATTGCGCCATCCGGGCAGCTTCACGTGCCTGCTGAACGGCAGGCAGCAGCAGTGCGATGAGTATCGCGATAATCGCAATGACGACCAGCAGTTCGATCAGGGTAAAACCACGTTTACGAGCAGTTCGGACATGCTGTTGAGCGTTTTGAGGAAGGGCGGAGGGCACATGGGAAACAGGCATTTTTTACAGTTACTTTTTGGTTAGAGTGCAACATTACAGGTGAAAAACATCACCCGGCATTCTAACCAGTCGCCAACGTTACTGTCTTGTCTGTCAACGGACTTCAAGCGTGGTAAACCACATTTTTACCGAAAAAGCAGTCGGAAGGTGAACGTTTTGGGAAATTATTCCGTCGCAGCGTCTGCCTGATTTTGCTTGGCGATAATTTCGCGCTCTTTTTTCAGGCACATGGTGATGAAAGTGCCCGAGATCGCAGCCTGGGCAATCAGATAGACCAGGATCTGTGGTCCATTCAAGATAATGCAGGCGCCGAAGGCGATGACAAACAATGTAATCAAACGTGCTTTCAGACTCATGGACCGGACCTTGCCTTATTTAGAAGAAAGGAATCTCTTGTCTTTGGTTACACAAAGTATAGTGCTGTATGATACATTGATCAATTCAGATTTGAAATGACCAGAGAACCAGTCACAGTTTTTCTTTCAGCCAGTCAGTCTTCAGGAGTTCCGGAGTAGAAATCAACATGACAGATGTAGCAGAAATTCAGGAATACCTGACACACCTGGCACCCCCGGATCTGGCGGAGAGTTGGGATAACGTCGGTCTGTTAACGGGTGACCCGGCACAACCAGTCAGCCGGATTCTCACCTGTCTGACACTGACTCCGGATGTCGCCGCAGAAGCGATTTCAGAAAAAGCGGACCTGATCATCAGCCATCATCCGATTCTGTTTCGCCCGGTACAGCAGATCACATCAAACTCAGTCGAAGGCAAAATGCTGCTGGACCTGATCCAGGCAAATATTTCTGTCTATAGCCCTCACACCTCATATGACAGTGCCGGGCAGGGGATTAACTGGCAGCTGGCGCAGCTACTGGGACTGGAAGAAGTAGGAATATTGAGACCCCTGAATCCAACACCAGAATCGGGCCTGCCAGAGCAGGGAGCAGGTCGTTTTGGCACATTGCCGGCAGAATTCACGCTCGCGCAGGTCAATCAGCTTATCAAGCAGGCGCTGAAGATTGATGCCCTGCAGTTTGTGGGAGATCCCGGTCTCAAGATCAAGCGGATCGGCATTGCCTGTGGGGCTGCTGCGGAATTTCTGAGAGACGCTCACCGGCATGACTGTCAAGCTCTGTTGACGGGAGAGGCCCGGTTTCATGCCTGTCTCGAGGCGCGCGCACTGGGAATGGCTCTGATCCTGCCTGGGCACTATGCCACGGAGCGTCCGGCGATGGAGCAGATGGCAGAACTGCTGCAGCAGAAGTTTTCCCAGTTGACGATCTGGGCGAGTCAAAAGGAGACAGATCCACTGCAATGGGATTGTGAAGCAGAGTGAAAAGGAGCGAAATCCGTGATTTGGAGCTGATTTAGATGTCTCTATGTATATTCCACACTGGTTGCCATTGACCTGATCGGCAGATTTCGCCATTATCCCCCCTCTCTCAGTCGTTTAGATCCTCTGATTTGACACACTCTCTGAACGTAATACCGGTTTTGAGTGTCTCAATCTGTAACAACCTGCTCACATAAGACTTAAAAAAATTTCGATGTCCAAAGTGAAACCCAACCGTTTTGAAGCAGAACGGATTAAAAAGTTAGAGAAAATACAGTCACTCGGATTTGATCCCTGGGGTCAGCGGTTTGATGGCCATATTCCGATCGCTGACGCACGTACTCAGGCTCCCGAAGTTTCAGGCGAAGACGGCGAAGAAGTGCGG
>JAGQQP010000220.1 GCA_020426085.1 Planctomycetaceae bacterium
AACGATCTTTCTGCTTACAGACTCACTCAGGCTCGTCAAGTATTCCTACTCCGATTAACGCCCCCTCCAGCTCACTGACGATCTCAAATAAGGTTTCCCAGAGATAGACTGCGTAACTGCAGTCAAACCAGAGTCGGTACGCGGGCGCTCCCTGATGCAGGTACGACAATATGCCGCAGCTGACACCTGCCAGTCGAGTAAATACCCAGGTATGATTCGACACTTCGCGAAAATTCACGCCACACGTCTGCACTAAGACCTCCCGTGCCTGGGAACCAACCAGCAGAAAACTGGCGTCCTGGCGTTCGACTCGAATCAGTTGATTCCCTTGTGATGTCAGTAAAATATCCAACTGAGGAACGACAATATCCTGTAAACTACTCTCCAGGAGAAACTCAGTCATTCCCAGGCGGACGATTATTCCCCCGTCCGACAGATGCTCCGATGCATAGACCTGTTCGGGAACTGGCAGGCTCTGTTCTCTTAACCAGTTGGCAGCAGCCGCACCTTTCAGACCCAATCGAGACAAGCCACTCAAATCACACAGCCCCAGCTTCCGCATTGCCGCCTGTTCCTGCTCACGAGTTCTGTACCTCAACACGATCGGCGATTGTGAATCTGGCAGCCAGACCGGTTTCAGTGGCTCCAGCAGATGCTGAATCGGAGTTCGGCGGAAAGATGTTTCAGACATCACTGCCTCCCGCCTGCAGGTTTTGCCTCTGATGATCCGGATCGTAAAAAGGCATACATGTCACTTCTGCTGCAATCATTGTTCCCTGATCCCCGCGAATTGTCACACGTGTTCCAGGCGTCGCCAGATCGGGACGAACAAATGCCAGCGCAAGCGGCGGCCCCCAGGTGGATCGTCTGGCAATACTGGTAATCCTTCCGACAATTTCCCCGGCTTTAATAATCAGATGACACTCCTCGGGAAGTATTCCCGATGTGGTTTCGGGAAAGGTCAGTCCCACCAGTTGTCGTGTCAGTTCCGAGCGCGCAGCAATTTCCAGACTGCGACCTCCCACAAAAAAGTCTTTCCCTTTACCGATAGCCCAGGCTGCATTTGCTTCATACGGATTGGTTAACGCATCAGTATCCTGGCCTACAATCAGATGCCCTTTTTCCAGCCGCAGTAAGCGTTGTGCTTCTACACCAAATGGCTTGATTCCGAACTGTTGCCCCGCCTCCACTAATTGATTCCAGACATGCAGTCCGGCGGCAGCGGGGACATGAATTTCAAACCCGAGTTCTCCTACAAATCCCACTCGCAATAACAACGCAGATACTCCGGCGACGCGCGCAGACCGCACACTTAAATACGGGAAGGATTCGGCATCGAGATTCGATTCGGTCAACTGCTGCAACACTGCGCGGGAATGGGGGCCAGCAATGTTCATTGCAGCCAGCTGCCCTGTCGCGTTCACCAGCGTCACATCCATTTCCCAGATTTGTGCCCAGCGTTGCATTTCACGATAAAATGCCGCGGCACCACTGCTGGTCGCCGTCACATAAAAACGCTCATCGTCGATTCGGGCGATGACTCCGTCTTCGATGATGACCCCGGTTTCATCACAGGCCAGACCGTAACGCAGGCTGCCTGGTTTCTGTTTCACAAACCGTCCAGTATATATGCGCTCCAGAAAACGGGCTGCGTCGGGACCACAGATCTCCAGTTTTCCCAGCGTGCTCACATCAATCAGCCCCACATTCTGCCTGATGTTACAGGCTTCTTCATAGATACAATCTTCCCGTGTTTTACCGGTTTGCTGATAATACTCGGGCCGCAGCCAGGCCCCGGCGTGAATCATCAGAGCGCCAGCCTGGTTGTGCCATGCATCGAGTGGTGTGCGTCTTTGCGGATGAAATCGTCGCCCTGCCAGATGTTTTAAAGGCACAGGCTGATAAAACGGGCGGGCTGTCGTTGTACCAGTCTCATTGATGCCATTCTGGTTCAGCCGCGCCAGAATTCGCACAGCGTTCATATTTGACAGTTTTCCCTGACTGGGTCCCATACCTACTGTCGTGTAACGTTTCAGCAGTTCGATATTATCGAAGCCTTCCTGGTGCGCATTTTTAAAATCTGCCAGATGCAGGTCTTCATCCAGGTCGACAAAGTTCTTCTTTCCCGGATGTGCCACAATCGGATAAGGATGACTGGGTGCTGTTCCCCGATGAACGATCGCCGCAGGCAGCGAACCCGAATAATTTCCG
The DNA here is from genome assembly GCA_020426085.1 of Planctomycetaceae bacterium. Classification (GTDB taxonomy): domain Bacteria; phylum Planctomycetota; class Planctomycetia; order Planctomycetales; family Planctomycetaceae; genus Gimesia. Next base: position 2,212 of record JAGQQP010000220.1, read on the forward strand.
AGAAAAGCTGCCGCTTCCAGGCCCGCCCGTGTCCCGTCTGCAACCTGTTCGATCCAGTCATAGACTCCATTCAGCCTGCCAGCTGCAAACAGACCAGCAGGGCAATCGGCCTTGGGAATCAGTTGCTCAACTTGTTCATTGTATTCAAAGCGTCCTCCTGCCTGATAGAAGATACTCGCATTCGGTGCCCAGCCGACACTCATCACAATAGCATCACATTCAATCGACACCCTTGAAGACAGATCTACATTCCCTGCGTCATCCAGCCGACAGACAACAGCCGCCTGTACTCCCGTTTTACCGGCTGTCGGAAGCGCTTCATAAATCGCATGCTGCTGATAGACAGGGATTCCCTGTTCCACAACGTGATCTCGATACAATGTTTCTTCCGGACTGCTTCTTAGATCGATCACAGCAGCCACCTGAACCCCTGCCTGATCCAGTTCCAGAGCAAGTCGGTAACCATCACTGTTGGCTGCCAGTACGACTGCCCGCTCACAGGGTTTAACGGCATACAGATGCATTAACCGCTGCGCTGCCGAACCGAGCATCACACCCGGCAGGTCATTATTCTGAAATACTGCGGGCTGTTCGAAACAGCCGCTTGCCACCAGTGTGGCTTTCGAACGTAATTTTGTCAGCTTACAGTCATCGACCAGAGCAGCCCAGTGATCCGCATAACAGCCGGCAACCTGGGTACGACTGCGCAGCTCAATATTGTCCATCGACCTGATCTGCTGCAACATTTTCTGTAACTGCGTTTGTGCCAATTCATCAGTGATCCACTGCCAGCCAAAACTACCGCCCGGATATTGTTGCTCATCGACAATTATCACCTGCAAGCCCTGCTCGGCCGCAGCGATCGCACCTCCCAGCCCCGCCGGCCCTGCCCCGACCACCAGCAGATCACAGAAAGCATAGTCTTTCGGCGAATGCGGAGAACGTACGGCGGCATCGATTTTGCCGAGCCCGGCCACTTTGCGCATTTGATTTTCATAAAACGGAAACAGCCAGCGCGGCGTGTGAAACGCTTTGTAATAAAAGCCAACCGGCAGGAAACGACCGAACCAGTCCATGATGCGCAATCGATCGCGTTTCACACCCCCTTGTGTATTGACGGCCTCGTATTCTGCTCCCGGTTCCACCAGCAGAGTATCACCCCGCAGATTGAACTGATCCTTCGTTGCCACCATCACATTCACATCATGGCTCATCAGACTATAAATCCCGCGGGGCCGATGATATTTGAAGCTGCGTCCCAGCAAGCGAACATCATTCGCCCAGAGCGCACTCGAGAGCACATCTCCTTCGAACGCGGCAATCGTCTCGCCTTCAAACTGAAACTCCAGCGGGCAGCTGCGATTTATCCATTCCCCCGGCTGAGGCGGCAGACGTCTATTCATTGCTGGGACTCTTTCCATACAGGTAGGTCTGCAAGAACTCATCGGTCCGGTTATCCCGCTCGGCGATAAACCACACTCCACTGGGAATGTGATACCACCACTCCTTCTTTACCGCAGGTCCCCCCGCACGATGAAACACGTAGTCGGCCCATTGTTCGTCCGTCGATTCCCGCGGATCAGGCAACGCGCGAAGTTCGCCTCCAAAGTGAAATTCCTGCAAGGGGCGCGGGCCATTAACGGGACAGTGAATCAGTTTCATATGTTAGTGTCCGACCGAAGCCGCTCCTTTCTCACCTACCAGCTGAAAACGACCGAAGCGCGACAGATTGAACGCCTTGATCAAATCGTGATTGCGTTCCTGTGCCAGCGTGAATGCCATCGTCATGCCGCTGACTGGCGTCGCTTTGAATCCCCAGGTTCCCCAGCCACAATCAATATAAAACCCCTCAATCGGCGTGGTTCCCATGATGGGCGAGAAATCGGGTGTCATATCACAAAGCCCCGCCCATTGACGCAGTACCTTCGCTTCCCCCAGACAGGGAAACAGATCGAGCATATGGCTGCCCAGCCCTTCGGCAAAATCGAGCGTCGAACGCATCGAAATCAATTCATAAGGATCGAGCGAAGCGCCCGCTACCAGTTCGCCCCGCGAGGACTGACTCACATAAAGATGCAGACTCGCAGAGACTACAATGCTGTTCAGCCACGGCTTCACCGGCTCGGTCACCAGTGCCTGCAGCGGATGAATGACCAGCGGCGTCCGCAAGCCAACCATATCCGTGATGTGGGTTGTCCAGCCGGCCACCGCGGACAGCACCTTCTTCGTCTTGATAAAACCACGATCGGTGTGCACACCGGCGACAGCGCCGTCGCGGATTTCAATATCGGTCACCGCTGTCTTCTGATGAATCTCGACTCCTCTCTGACTGGCACCGCGGGCATATCCCCAGGCAACCGCATCGTGCCGCGCGATCGAACCGGGGGGATGATACAGGGCACCATGAATAGGAGCCTGATGGCCGCCGCAATCAAGATCGATTTCGGGAACCTGTTCTTTCACAAACTCAGGTCCTACCAGTCGACTGTTGATGCCCAGATGCTGATTGACTTCTGCCCGCCAGCGCTGCGTCCGCAAGGATGCCGGAGAATGTGCCAGAGTGAAATGTCCCCGCTCGGAATAAAACAGGTTCAGATTCAAATCCCGTGACAGATCCTGAAACAGATCGACGCTGGTCTGATAAAAACGGGCTCCCTCGGGTGTCAGATAGTTCGAACGGATAATGGCCGTATTGCGCCCGGTCCCTCCTCCGCCGAGATATCCCTTTTCCAGCACTGCGATATTCGTAATGCCATGATCTTTCGCCAGATAGTAGGCTGCCGCCAGCCCATGCCCCCCGCCGCCGATGATGACAACATCGTACTCCGACTGCAGTTTGTCGGGTGTATTGAACATCCGCGGTTCGGAATATTCTTTTCTGAGTCCAAATTTTATTAATCGGTGAGGCATATTTGGATAGCGTGTTACAAGGAAGGTAAATCAGGAAGTCAAATCAGCAGACAGCGTCTCAGAAAAATGTCAGGTACTCGTCAATCTCCCATTGTGTCACCTGTCCATCGTATGTTTCCCATTCGCGGGTTTTGAGCTCGATGAATTCGTCCGCAATCACTCCCAGAGCGTTTTGGATCACACTATCGTTCCGCAATGCGCTGATCGCCTCCCACAGTGATTGTGGCAGGATCTGCGTTCCTGTTTCCTGAATTTCACTCAGAGATTTTTCATACAGGTTCCCCAGGTTCGGTTCACCCGGATCGATTTTATTTTTGATCCCATCCAGCCCCGCAGCCAGGTAAGCCGCCAGCGCCAGATAAGGATTGCAGCCCGCCGAGACCGTCCGATCTTCAAAATGCCCGGGACCTGCCGTGCGGATCATCTGGGTCCGGTTATTGTCACCATAAGAAATAAACGCCGGCGTCCAGGTGTAACCACTGCGACTGGAATACAGACCCGAACCGAGCTGCAGGCGTTTATAACAGTTCACAGTCGGGCTGGTGACAGCACACAACGCGGGCGCATGCTGAAGTACACCCCCGATAAAATGATACGCCAGTTCCGAACAACCCAGTCCCCGACGATCCGATTCTTCTTCAAAGACACATTCCCCCGTTTCTGCATCCGCCAGATGAAAATGGACGTGTAATCCACTCCCCGTGCGGTCGGCAAACGGTTTAGGCATATGTGTGGCAATCGCACCATATTTTTTCGCGATCTGGGAAGTTGCCATTTTGAAAAACGTGATGCGGTCCGCGGTCACCAGCGCGTCCTGATAATCAAAGTTGATCTCATACTGCCCGTTGCCATCTTCGTGATCGGTCTGGTACACGCCCCAGCCCAGTTGATTGAGGGCGGTCGTCAACTCCTGCAGATAATCCATCGCCGGTGCCATCGAACGAAAATCATAACAGGGCTTGGCCAGCGAATCGACATCGTCCGGATTCCAGGGAGAAATACTCCCGTCCCCGTTTTTCGTCACCAGAAAGTGTTCCGGCTCCATCCCCACATTGAAAGAATAACCCAGCTGTTTTGCTTCGGCCAGTACCCGTTTTAAATTGGTTCGTGCACAGAAGGGATATGATTCGCCATCGACAAACAGATCCGCAGCGAAGCGTGCCGTGTTCGGTTTCCAGGGGAGTGGCGTGAAGGTATCCAGGTCAATTCGTGCCAGCATGTCATGAGAACTGGGGCCCTGTCCGACACCCCAGACTGCGGCTCCCGCGAAACCGGCACCGGTATCGATCATGTCATCCAGCGCCGAGCGTGGCACCATCTTGACTTTCGCCGTTCCGTGGATATCCACGAACTGCGCCAGCAGAAAATCGATCCCTGCCAGTTCCAGTTGCGTGCGAATTTCTTCACGGTCACTCATTGTTGTTCCTCGCTGTCAGATTCAACTCCTGCGGTCACACGTTCGAGCACTTAAACAGAACCAGCCCCCGGGATCCAGCTGGTTCCCGCCAGAGGGACTTTGGCCATCGCCGCTGCTTCAACAGTCAGCGCAGCCAGATCTTCTTTCTCCAGATGATGTACGTTCGACTTGCCACAGGCCCGTGCCAGGGTCGTCAGCTCCATGTTCAGAACCTGCAGATAATTCTTCAGACGCTTTGCCCCGACCTCCGGAATCAGCCGGGGTTCCAGTTCGGGATCCTGCGTGGTAATGCCTACCGGACACTGCCCCGTATGACAGTGATGACAATATCCGGGCGCCGTCCCCAGTTTTGCATAGTCCGCAGTCACGTCGACCTCTTTGCCGTCCGGCTGCTGATAGGCGCTGTGATTGCACCCCAGCGCGA
>JAGQQP010000221.1 GCA_020426085.1 Planctomycetaceae bacterium
TCGACGGCTTCAGGAGCAGCAGCCTGCATACGAAATGCGAGTTCGTAAGATTCAATCCGGGCATCCAGTTCGGACTGCTGTTTGCGTGAAGCAGCATGACGCTGATTCAGTTTCGCCAGCAGATCCAGTTTGCCGGCTTCCTGAGTTGGAAAAATATCTTCAGGGCGATACAGGTTGGAGATCGGAGTTTTTCCGGTATTGAGCCGTGTCCCCTGGTAGACAGCTGGAATGAAAGCCGTTCCCCAGTTACGGGGACCATTGACGACGGTGCTGTTATTATCCTGAATCACGACGAAGGCCGGCAGACTTTCGTTTTCCGTTCCCAGGCCATACGTCACCCAGCTTCCCAATGAAGGCCGACCGGCCAGGGGAATGCAGGTATTCATCTGGCAAACACCGCCAGCGTGATTGATGCCGTTGGTCCAGCAGCCACGCAGGACTGCGATGTCATCGACACAGGTCGCGGTATGAGGCAACCAGTCTGAAACCCAGGTGCCCGCTTCGCCGTGCTGCTTCCATTTTCGCTTGGAGGCCAGCAGAGGGGAATTGACTTCTCCCATCGCGGTGATCGGTTTTTTGAAGCTTTCGGGCAGTGGCTTGCCAGCCAGCTTCTGCAGTTCCGGTTTAGGGTCGAACATATCGATATGGCTGGGGCCCCCTTCCATGAACAGGAAGATGACACTTTTGGCGGTCGCAGGAAAGTGAGTCTGCTTTGACGCCAATGGAGACAGCGATTTGCGGTCTGGGATAGTTGCACTCTGCGCCTGCTGCGCCATCATGGCATTCAAGGCGATTCCGCCGAAACCTGCGCCGGCCTGGAAAAGAAGCTCACGTCGATTGATATTCTGTTGAGTCTGATTGCTCATAGGATTGTCTTTCTACTCTTGCTGTCGTAAGTCACGACTGAGATTAATCCAGGTAGAGGAATTCGTTGGAGTTTAACAGCACATGACAGAGATCGGCCAAAGCCTGCTGGCGTGCGTTACTGGCTCCGATTGAGGTTTCGGAAGGAGGGAGAATTTTCAATGCACCAGCCACCTGGTTTTTCAACAGGCTGTTCTCATCATTGAACTGCCAGAAACCGACGGTGGCCTCTGACTGTTTTTCGGGCTGGTTAATGAAAAGCTGTTCTGGAGTTAAGGCGGCTTTGGAGAGTCGGACATTATCGAGCAGGCCCGTCCATTGGCTGCTCGAAGTTTTTTCACGCCCCCCCATTACAAAGTTGTGATCGGGGCGATAGTTCCCCACGACAGAATGTTTGACGGAAACAGTCTGCAACGGTTTGTCAGAGAAGAGTTCTTTCACAAAGAACGTGATCCCTTTCTCACTGGTATCCGCGATATTGATGGCAGCAGCGACGTAATAAGGCTTATGCAGTTCAAGATGCAGATTGGAGGGAACGACTTCGTAAGTCAGTTTGCCCTCTTTATTGTCGCCGACCAGTTGTAGAATCAGGTTCCGAGGCTTGTAGGCAGATTTTTGACTGGTGACACCAAACGACCAGCCCTGCTGTTTCGAGTTACCCGTCCAGTGAGCGGCAATCGTATTGACGGACGCATTCTCATAAATGGAATCCAGCTGCACGACGGCTTCAATCGTCAGATCCGAATCAGGAAGCGCTTTGGCGGGTCCCACACTTAGACTGGAGAGTTTTGAATCTTTCCCCAGTTTGATGGCGTCGCCTGTTTCCTGAGTAATCTGACCGATAAAGGTCTGCTTGTGGCTGTCGGCTTCGGCAGCGATCCGTTTTTGCTGCGTATTAAGAAATTGCGAGAATAACTCCAATTCGGCGGGCTTCGGTTTTTTACCGAAAGCCATCTGATGCAGATGACTGATCAGTTCTTCTTCGGAATTGAAGGATTCTTTCTGCACATTACGGGCCATCGCATTGGCACGTTTCAGGAACCAGTCGCCATTGATCATCAGCAAAGCCTGGTTGGCAGTCGTCGTGACATCACGCTGGGCGACACTCTTAATGCCGCCGGGCAGATCGAAGGCGCCTAACACGGGATCCTGCACGTTGCGTTTCATGATTGTATAGATGCTGCGACGTGGCTGATTCGCACTGACAGACGGGCCTCCCAGTTTTGTGTCCAGCTCTCCGGACAGGAGCAGGGCAGAATCGCGAATGTCTTCTGCATCCAGGCGACGGATGTTCGCCCGCCAGTGCAGACGATTCATCGGGTCTTTCAGTTTGGCCTGTTCTGGAGCCGGATGAAATGCGGACAGTCGATAGGTAGAAGAATTCATGATCATGCGGTGCAGGTTTTTAATGCTCCAGCCATTCTCGACGAAATAAGTTGTGAGCCAGTCCAGCAGTTCAGGATGACTGGGCGCCTCTCCCATATGACCGAAGTCATTGGCAGTCGCGACCAGACCGGTACCGAAATGATACTGCCAGACACGATTGGTAATCACACGGGTTGTCAGACGATTTTGTGGATTGACCATCCAGTTCGCCAGCGCTGTGCGACGTCCTGTGGAATGTGGCGCGGTCGAAACAGGGACGATCTCCGCTTCACCCGGTTTCAACAGGGACAGAAAGCCGGGCACGATCGGCGTGTGGTTCGGGTCATCGGGAATCGTAGTGATAGGCGTTGCGCCTTTCGAGTCAGTCACGCTCATCCCGGTGGGCAGTGGCTTGGGTTTCAGATCATCGAAGGCAGCCAGTTGCTTGAGCAGTTCCTGGTATTTTTTCCCGTGGGGCTTATCACTTTTCTTCAGTGAAGCCAGTGAGGACTGTTCTTTGATCTCCACCTGTCGGTTCACGAGGTCGGCCAGTTGATGCTCGTGAGCAGTCCGCTCGTTTTCCGGCTTGTCCATGATTTCCTGAATGTCAGCGGGGAACATCTTGATCTGACTGCGGGCGGCCCCTTCGAGTGTTTTCTGTGTCACTTCATCGATCTGAGCACGAATGTCAGCAGTCTTCTTCTCCCAGATCTCCAGTTTCTGATTGTATTCAGCCAGCTCCCGCGGTGTCACAAAGGGGACATCGTCGCGAGGCATCATCGGGGCAAAAAATGCCTGCAGGCGGTAATAATCCTGATGAGAAATCGGATCGAACTTATGATCGTGACAACGGGCACAGCCCATGCTCATTCCCATGAATACATCGCCAGTGGCATCAGTGATGTTGTCGAGAATGTCGTTCCACTGCGTACGGGCATCACGCTGATTGTATTCGTAGAGATAATGTCTGAGGAAACCGGTGGCAGCCAGCGCTTCCGGATCTTCAGGGGCAATTTCATCTCCGGCCAGCTGTTCTTTCACAAACTGCGAGTAAGGCTTATCGCTGTTGAAGGAACGCACGACGTAGTCACGATAACGCCAGATTTCCGGACGAAACGCGTCCTGGTTAAACCCGTCTGATTCCGCGTAACGAACCACGTCCAGCCAGTGGCGGGCCCATTTTTCGCCGTAATGCGGGCTTGCCAGCAGTTCCTCAATCAAGCGCGGCCAGGCATCGGGAGAGGGATCGTTCACGAAGGCATTGATCTGTTCGACTGTCGGAGGGAGACCAATCAGATCGTAATAGGCACGTCGAATCAACGTCGTTCGGCTGGCTTCGCCGGCGGGTTTGAGGCCTTCTTTTTTCAGGCGGTTAAAGATAAACGCGTCGACCGGATTTTTCGACCAGTCCTGTGCTTTGACTTCAGGAACGTCTGTCTGTTGAACGGGTTGAAAGACCCAGAAGTTACGATCTTCTTCAGTAAAGAAGGTTTCCAGTTTCCCTTTTTTAATGACGTAATCTGCGTTTTCAGGCCAGAAGGCTCCTGAATCGACCCAGCGTGTGAGTGCAGCGATTTCTTTATCGGACAGTTTTTTATCCGGGGGCATTTCGTACGATTCGTAGTTGATCGCTTCAACCAGCAGACTTTCATGCGATTTACCGGGAACGATGGAAGGGCCGCTCTCGCCACCCGTCAGCATGGCTTTAAGAGAATCGAGGCGCAATTCGCCTTTCTGTTTTGCATCGCCGTGACATTCCAGACAATGTTTGATCAGCAGAGGCCGCACTTCTTTTTCAAAGAAATGCATTTGCTGTTGATCGACTTTGGAATCCGCAGGCTTGGTTTTATCAGCTGCCACAACCAGGTTGGCAGACATCAAAAGGAACAGACTGACTTGCAGGAATCTCATGAATCAGGCCTCTTTCATTTATCGACGCTGAAAATAAAAGGGTTTCTATCTTCAAATCGTATCAGATGTTAGTACAAATTATTTGCGTGTATGTTTCAAGGGGGGGAGTCCGCCAATAAAGACGGGGTCAATCACATCGTTGTCGTCCTGCACATCCTGGATGAACAGGCCTTCGACGGTTTCCCCTTCTGCAAAACCGAGGTCAGACAGATCGATACCAGTCGCGAGCGCTTTCGCTCCCACGACATGCCAGTTTCCGCCATTGCCTTTTGCTGTTTCCAGCTCAGAGCGGGATCTGATGCCTGACTTCTGATTAAAAATGTGCAACCAGAATTTCTCAAGTGGTTTTGCTTCGGGAGAAGCGAGATCGATATCAAACTTTTGAATCAGGTGGGTTTTGGATGTTTTCGTAAACGGCAGGGGCGTGACATAAAAAGCGTCTCCAGTCGTCGAGTGCACAATGACCTGCAGATCGAACAGGATGATATCCGGCCCGACATCGTTGACTACAGGTTCTCGAAAACGGATCGCCATTCCGGGGGTATTGGGGTGAGCGGGATCTTCCTCTTCATTCATGACGGGAGCAGACGTCAACGGAGAAGACGAGCCTCCCGGATTGACGACACCGGTCAGCAGGCACCGATCGTCGTCAAGCAGATGCCGACGCAGTGTCTTGGGATTCCCATCATTGCCGGGATCGATCCCGTCGTTGCGCGTCAGGAAGGATTTCCCTTTGTAGTGGGTGAGTTCAATTCCAATCAGATTTTCGACTTCATACTGATAGGATTTTCCGCCGCGCTGTACGGTAACGCATTTCAAATCTTCCGCACGATTTTCGGGTCCCACTGTTGTTGTGTACGATACTACTCGATCGGGTAACTGTGAAACATAGGACATTTGATCGAAGGGAATGTCATCAACGACAACACCGTTATTAGTGGTTAAACGCTGTGCCATACCGCGAGTCAATCGCTGTGATTTGACGTCATTTTCGGAATTGAGTTTTACTGGCCGAACGTCGGTTTCACCTTCGATGACCTGCACGTCAGTATTACCGGCTTCCGAGACATTCACAGAAAACCGGGTGCCGTAATCGACGACATTGGAGAGTGGTGTTTCGACGGTAAAGCCTTCGGCTCCATCGGGGGCATAGACGGAACAGGCCCCGTAACGCACCGCCAGATGGTCTGGCCCCTGGCTTTCAAAGACGGCAGGTCCAGTCAGAATGACCTCGGCACCGTTGGCAAAAATCAGCTGCAGTTGACCGGCTGAAATTGCATATTCCTGTCGATTCATAATGGAAGAACCGACTTTCAGGAAAGGAGAACCTTCTGCAAATCGAACGGCTGCGGTCTGAGTGACTGACGCGATCGATGTTGCTTCGGATTGAGGCTGGGGAGCTTCCTGACTGATTTGCGGTGTCACTGGTGATTTCTGATAAAAGACCAGAAAACCAGCGACCAGCACCAGACAGGCTGCAGAGACCAGCAGCCACAAAGCGGAAGCAGTTTTTACAGCGGATCCTGGTGGTACCGGTGTATGAGCAGAACTGCCCAGAGGTGCCTGGATCAGCAGTTCATAATCGGAGACAGGTTGTTCGTCATGCATCCGTTCCAGATTCAGATGCAGGTCGAGATAGTTAAAATACTTCTGACGGGCATCCGCGTCGGCAGAGAGAATCTCTTCCAGTTGCTGATGCTGCTCCGGGGTGATGGTCTGGTTACAAAGCGCACCGAAGAGCTCGTAAAGGATTTCGTTATGTTTATTGTCTTGATTCATTTTCCCTCTCCTGTATAAGAGACTGTGCGTTCTATACAGTGAGTCAATTGACGACGAATCTGATTGAGCCTGTTATACAAAGTCTGTATCGCAGCTCCGGCGACTTCTGCTAAATCTTTGACTGGTATCTGATCACGGTAGACCTGATTTACCAGTTTGCGATCCTTCTCTTTCAACTTTTGAATACAATCTTCTAACGCAGTAGCACGTTGATCCAGTTTGAGCTGCGGGATCTCAGCACGTTCATCCGCCAACTGCTGAATCACATCATCTCGAAACTGTAATCGTTTCCTCTGAGCCACACGTATGAAGTTTTTAACTTCATAAAAAGCAACGCCGCAGGCCCAGGAAAAAAAACTGCAGGATTCATCATAGTCTGCAAATTTTTTCCAGAGAATCAGGCTGGTTCTCTGAAAGACATCTTCCGCATCATCCCGGTTAGGCAGCAACGAAAAAATATACGAATAGATCTGATTTCGATGCTGCGTAAATTCATGGAGAAATTTCACATGTAATTCGTCGGGCAGGGCCGTCGGTTCCTGTTCAATGCTCATGCAGATGACTTCATTCAACCGGTGGTAATATGATAATTATTCCTGACTTCAAATACAAAAACAAAGTCTCCCTGTAAGGCAATCGTACAAAGATTAAGCGAATTACCCCTTCAATCTGCTGAAATCGATAGAGATTTCGGGATCAACGTCAGAAAGCAGTGTTTCGCTCTGACAAATCCCCCTAAATGGTACAAAACCATATCCATAAGTATACATCAATATATTTTTTGATTTCCAATTTCAGCTGCTTGAGTTGAAAACAGGGGTAAACGACGATCAAAGCGTACATCTGCTATTCGGGGTAACAGATCGCTTGCCCTCTGTATCCAGGCTGCCGAACCCATTACCGCACATCCGAACACACGCCTGTTCCATCAAAAGGAATCAGTCAGAGAATCTCCTTTTTGATTCCCTCTCTCTCTTCCCCAT
>JAGQQP010000222.1 GCA_020426085.1 Planctomycetaceae bacterium
CTTCATGATACAGCGTTCCCAGATCGCCTTCTGCATCGGGACGATGATAGAAGTGTGAGATCCGATCGCCGAACAGATAGATGCCGTGCGTGAGTCCGATCTGGGGAATGTCCTTCTGAAGTCGCTGCAGATACTCTTCACGAGTGCTGTAATAATGCATCACGTGCTGATCGTTTTTATTACGACGCTGAAATGGATTGCGGGCCCCTTCAAACAGTTTCTGCATTTGTTCGGGTGTGTTGAAGAATGCCGCGAAAGTCTGGTGGAAATAGCGGTAAAAGTCTTCCATTTCCGTGGCCAGCTTCACACCCATTTCCAGACTGTGATTAGTTTTGATCAGAAAATGTTCGGTTTTGATTTCCCAGGCATTCCGGAAATCACGGCGGATTTCCGCTTCCTGTGCCGCCGATTTCCAGCGTCCGTTGACATACCGTTCGCCCTGCTCATACCGGGCGATATGTGCCGCGGGCAGCCAGCCGAATCGGGGATGCCATTGCTGTTTGCGGTCGTGCATCTCTTTTTCGAAAGGGGTCGCCCATTCATCGCCGTTTCGCACGTAGCCCAGAATCTGTCGCACGGAGCGATGATCGGGGTTGTGGTATGCTGTTTCCAGAATCAGATCGTAGGCATAACTGGGGAAGCCGGCATGCAGGACTTTGCGGGAGAAAACAAACAGATCGTTGGCCTGTTTCTCCTGCAGATTTCTCAGCTTCAATCGCCAACTGCGTTCATCGGCAGGCAGACTGACTGGCAGGTCGGGACGAACTTCACGCGGCAGCGGATTTGCCTGTGGATCGAATTCCTGCAGCTCCTTAAGGAGTTCAGAGATGGTCTCTACGCCCGCCTGCTGTTGTTCGCTCTGACATTTTCGAGCCAGCTGGATCAGTTCGTCTCGAAAGTTGGTTTGCAGAATCTGATACTGTTTCTGATACGCCTCCAGCGCGCGCGGGTTTTGCGCCTGCACGCGATCTGTCAGCGCCAAATGTAGAACAATCAGGGTCAGCAGACAAAACCCGCGATACAACCTGGAGTGCCAGGCTGACCACTCAACCGGCGCCTGTTTCGAAGTACCGGGAAGAAGCGTGTAGCGGGAATGTTGCTGCATGACAGGCATATTCACTGTTGTTCCTTGTTTGAAGTCCACCAGAGACGAGAGTTGCAGGCAAAGACTCTTATTCGATTGTAGGTGAGATTGTGGGGGGAAAAAAGAAATAATCTCTGATTTCGAGAGGAATTGACTTAAGGCAGCCCCTGTATTTCGGTTACCCCGTGTAATGTGACTCGATCGTGGGACGGAGAGAACTCAATCTGTTGTGAAACACTTCTGGTCGGAGTCTGCCCGGAGCGTGAGAATCTGCGGAGTGTTGCTTTGCGGTTTCCAAAAGAACGCAGTGTGTACTGATCCTTCGACTGATCAAAGCTGATGGTATCTGCGCTGGCACTGAACTCCTGGCTGGTGGGAGTCTGTTTGCTCTTGATCAAAGTATTTCCTTCGACTTCGGCATTCCCTTTCGCCAGCATCGAAATGAATTTCTTTTTCTGCCCTTCGATATCATGTTGAATCAGTTTCAGGCTGTTACTCCGCATGGAACCCGCACCGGGGGGCATTCTGTCTGGGTCGATCGTATCCAGGGGGCGTTTCACTCCCCCGTAGGTGATCTGCACGCGATCGTCAAACGTGGTGCTCCGTTGTGAAACATTACCGGCCATTTTTCCGTTGAAGTCGATGCGGGTATAATTCCAGCTGTCGCTTTCAGTTTTTTGAGGCAGGTTTGCCTGGGAGACTTTGGACTGCGAAGAGGTCTTCTCCGGATTTTCCCGTCGCCACAATACCAGCCAGCCGGGACCACGCGCCTCGGCATTACCGGTTTTCTGGTCCACGTTCATCTGCCAGAAACTGGCGCGGCGAATACCGACCAGCCGATTATCCAGGTATTCATTACTTTCCACTTCGACGCCGTCCCGGCAGGTAATGAAATGCACGTCCGGCTTCTGTTCGGATGAATTTTTTTCTGTAAAGGAGACCCGGTCAGAGAGGATGACTTCCATTTCCTGGCAACGCAATCGATTGTCACCCAGATTGGTTCTGACTTTTCCGAAAAAGTTCGCGGTCAAGCCATCAAAGATCATTTCCTGTTCCCAGTGAATCTCCAACAGGTTGTCCTGGGCGTCTGTGTTTCCTGAAGATGCGAGGCTGGTTTCTTTCGTGATGCTTTCTGCCCCGGAGAGTAAACCACCGGCCGCTTTTTGTCCTCCACGAACCGGGAGCAACAGCAAGCCTTTCCCCTGGACTTCTGCCCGGTTTGCCATGCGATACAGATAGATGTGTTCGCCTTCAATCTGAGAACCCTGTGCGTTGATTTTGGCAGGGCTGCCAATAACATGCAGGATCTGATCATTACTGCCTTTGTTCTGAATGTGCAGCTGGTTGCCTGTAATATGCAGAGGCTGGTCCTGTTCCTCATTAAACTGGTCGACAGTCACGCTACCTTCGGTCCAGACTTCGGTGACTTCCTCTTTGCCGACGTCATTTTTCCTGATGCGAATTTTCATCAACTCCGCAACCACCATGATCGGCTCTGCTGACAGGTCTTTTTTCTCAGAAGGTCGAGCATTCCCGTTTTTCGCAATTTTAGCGCGACCTGCCGGGGTGTCAGCAGCACGCTGTTGCTGCGCAGGCAGAGTATCTTCCACAGCGAAGGCGGCGTGTTTCACGGGAGAAACGGTTTGTGGCGCCATGACGCCAATGGGAGCATTGGGGGCAGACTGAGGTTTATTTTCTTCATCGAACCAGACTTCGAGCCGTTTCGTTTTCCCTCGAAGCTGAGGGCTGTAGATCGCTACGTCCTGTTCAGCGATCATTTTATGCGGGTCGATTTTGTTTTGCACCTTCTGTGAACTGTCGCTACCAGACGGATCTGCCGCAGTTTGCATGTTGTGTGACTGTCTGGCTGAAGGAAGTTCTCCCTTGAGCCACAGGCGGATCTTATGTGCGGCGAGTGCAAATTCTGCATCCGGTTTTCTGACGATGCATTCTTTCTCCAGTTCCACCATTTCCAGTCTGGTTTCCGGGTCAATCGACTTTTTCATATGGTCAACCCATTGGGCTGCCATCAGCAGTTGCCCGCTACCCGGATCGCGATGCTTGATGAAGCCGGCCCCTTTGCAGAATACGGTTTCCAGTCGCCCGTCCTGATCCTGGTTGATCGTGATTTCAGGGCACTGCAGTTCTGAAGACTGCTGGAAGATGCGCACGGCCTGCTCATCCTGCAACACGATGGTCTTTGTCACTTCGTTATATAACAGACGGGTCATCGTACCGGTAAACTGGTTTTCTTCAGAAATCAGGGTGACATTACTGCCCGTCGCAATGAGTTCTTCAAATGTCAGTTTTCCACTGGAGTGGCCCGCTGAGGGTGAGACGTCTTTGACGGTGTTGCCCGTTTCATCTTTTCGTACGAATTGCAGTTGCAGGGTATCGCATTGCAGTGTGTCTGCCTGTTGCGGACTGGTCGGATGATAGACGCGTACATCGTCGTTGAACGTACCCTGGTTCGTCTGCAGATTAAAGGTGAAGCTTCCGGAACTTTTTACCGTTGCGAACCGGGAAGGGCCGGTCTCAGAGGGCTGGGGATTTTTCTTGATGGCCAGTTTCATGTGCACATCGCGTCGTAAGACAATTTCGCGAATGCCCTCCACGGCAGGTTTGAGTTCCTTGAGTTTTGTCTTGGCAGGGATCAGTTTCATTTCGATGCCGCGCGCCTGGCCGCGATGATCTTCATAGGCAAACTGGACTTCGTGGTCGCTCCAGATATTCATCGACGATTCATCGTAGAAGAAATTGCGTCCCCAGATGATCAGTCCGTTGGGGCCTGTAATTTTTACACGACCCTCCAGGGAACCGGCTACCATCCGTCCCGGATCGGTGTGTTTGATGCCGAATGGGTATTCAAAGCGAACCAGCGCTTCTTCGCTGACCAGCGCAATGGGGGCTTCGGCATCCCCTTTTTTCCGGTCGAACATCAACATGGCGAAAGGCTTCAGACGGGCCGCTTTGTCTTTTTCCTCCTGCTCCCACTGCTCGGTGTAAACAAAGACATTTTCATCTTTGAACTGATAGCGCGCATCGGCGGCCCATTCATGTTCGGGCAGAAAGGTTTTGGCTTTCTCATTATTCCCGGAAGCGTAGGCCGGAGAGGTAAAAACTTCTTCCGGAAATTCCTGGCGGATGACCTGGTCTTTAATCACCGTCCGCATGGCCTGCGCGTACACCAGGTAAGCGCCGGACAACACTGCTGTTGTGAACCAGGTCAGCAACAGGTGGTTGGCCATCAGGCGATCGAAAAATCCATTCCTGTCAGCACGAATGGTTCCGGTCATACGAATCGAAAAATGTTTCTAATAGTGGAAGTGAAATGTCGGTCAGAAATGAAAAGGGAAATCAGATTAACCTGATTGCCGGCTGGTGCTGGAAGATTCCAGTCCGGGTTGCCAGCCAATCACGTCTGTAATGTCGATCAGCCCGACCAGATGCTGTTCTCGATCCACGACGGGCAGCTCGCTCAGTTTGCGGGCCTTTAATAAATTGATGGCTTCTTCCAGCGAAGCATCATCCAGGATGGTGGTGGGTTTTCCGGTCATGACCTGGGAAATCGGTTGGTCCAGTTGTTCCTCCCGGCGCTCTTCCAGCAGTCTGGCCAGGTCACTGTCTGTGAAAATGCCTGTGATGCGGTTGGCATCGTCCACGATGATCACAGCACCGCTGCGTCGTCCCGGCAGGCTCAGTTTCACAAAGGCATCGCGGATCGAAGTCGTCTCTCCGGTGACGCGAATTTCCGACCGGGGGCGCATTACTTCATTGATCTTTGTTAAACGTCGTCCCAGGCTGCCGCCCGGATGAAAGGTTGCGAACTGTAATGGCGAAAAGCCCCGTGCTTTGCTGATGACCAGCGATAACGCATCGCCCATCGCCAGCATGGCTGTGGTGGTGGTCGACGGCGCGAGCTGATGCGGGCCTGCTTCTTTCAGGTCTCCCAGGCATAAGACGACCTGACAGGCAGCGCCCAGCGTGCTCGTGGTTCGTGCTGTGATTCCGATGATGGGCAGGTTCATTTTTTGTATGAGTGGCAGCAGACGTTGGATCTCTTCTGTTTCGCCGCTGTTGGAGAGTGCAAGAATGGTGTCTTCCGCGTGCAGGCAACCCAGGTCGCCGTGAATGGCTTCCGCGGGATGCAGAAAATGGGATCGGGTTCCTGTCGAAGAGAGTGTAGCACAGATCTTCTGGCCGATCAGTCCTGCTTTACCCATGCCGGTTAAGATGACCGCGCCCTTCCGCGACATGATCAGGTCAACCGCGTCGCAGAGTTCCGTGCCGAGTGCACGTCCCATCTGGCGCAAGGCGTCTGCCTCGCTGAAGATAATTTCACGCGCATCTCTTAATTGATCAAATTGAGAAAACTCGATTACCGACCTTGCAGGTAGGGAACTCATCACGCCATTCCTTTATCGCATCCTTGCGGGCATGTTCAGGGTGCGGGAGTATAAAGAGATCCCGCAGGCAGGTCAATGCGAATCTGGCATCTGTCTATGGTTGTAAGGTGTTATTGTTAAAAGCCTTACGGTGTTTCGTATGTTGGGGCTTACTTGCAAATCCATCAGAGAATCAGCTCGGAAGAGTGAGGAAGCAGGGGATTGTCCAAGAATGGAACCGAGGGCACTCGTATTTTCAGCATAAGAATCTACAATAGAAGGACCGGCGGTAAAGGGCCGCTGGTCGTCTCATCTGGACTCATTGCAATTTTCGATAGAAAACTGCAGGAAATTTTTCGAACCGCCGTCAAGTACGTGCCTTAGACTGTGTCCAGTTTTTCTGTAGCGTCTTCAGGATCCCCTGGGCCGAGTCTGAAAGATTCAGAGACACTATGGTGTTCAATGTTCTGAATTTCATAACATCCTGATAGCAAACGGGATGCAGATGCTGCTGCCGGTCAGTGTCATGGTTGAAACAGAGACGTTCCTGTATCTGGTAGATTTATTCTCTACAGGAACCAGGTCGTAAACTTAGCAGAGTAGAAACAGTAGTCGGAATATCATGTTTGTAGATCGCGTCGATATTTATTGTAAAGCCGGTGACGGCGGAGATGGATGTGCCAGTTTCCGCAGAGAAGCCCACGTACCCCGAGGCGGTCCGAATGGCGGTGATGGTGGCAACGGGGGTGATGTTGTGGTCATCGCCGATGAAAATGTCAGCAGCCTGGGAAATATTATCGGCCATAAGCACTGGAATGCCGAACGTGGCGGTCACGGCTCGAGCAGCTTGAAAACCGGTAAGTGCGGCGAAGATGCCATTATTATGGTTCCGCCGGGCACTCTGGTGATTGACAGTAAACGCGGAAATCTACTGCGCGATATGAAACAGAGTGGCGACAGGGTCGTGGTTGCCAGAGGGGGCAAAGGGGGGCGTGGCAATCGCCATTTCGCGACAGCGACTCATCAGACTCCCCGCGAATTTGAAAAAGGGGGCGCAGGCGAACTGAGAGATATTTCGCTGGAGCTCAAGCTGATTGCCGACGTGGGACTGGTTGGGAAGCCCAACGCGGGCAAATCGACTTTGCTCAGTCGGCTTTCGAAAGCCCATCCGGAAATTGCCGATTACCCGTTTACGACCAAGTATCCCAATCTGGGTCTAGTGCGTGTGGGCTTTGACCATCAGTTTGTGATGGCGGATATTCCCGGTCTGATAGAAGGGGCGCATGCGGGCGTTGGTCTGGGGCACGAATTCCTCAGGCATGTCGAACGCACACGGGTTCTCGTCCATCTGGTCGAGCCCTCTCCCATGGATCAGACTGATCCGATTCAGAACTATCGCCAGATTCGGGAAGAAATGCG
>JAGQQP010000223.1 GCA_020426085.1 Planctomycetaceae bacterium
GTCTTGAAAACAGGTGGTGCTGCAAAGTACTTGTGGGTTCGAGTCCCACGGCTTCCGCTTGAATGTAGTAACAGACTGCAGGTTTGAAAGAGGTCTGCAGCTGAATTGAAAAAGATGAAAAAACCGTGAATTTTAAGTGATTGGAAGGTAGCCGGATACGGTTTGCCGGACCGCACTGCTAATGCGTGTGCCTGCCAGGGTGTGTGGGTTCGAATCCCATGCCTTCCGCTTTATAACCAGATACGATATGGTGTTCGTAGTGTAATGGTTTTGCACATAACACTGTGACTGTTAAAGAGGCGGGTTCAATTCCCCCCGAACACCCCTTTAGAAAAGACAGGAATCCAACATGGTGTCATCAACGCTGGAGCGGCCAACGCTGATACTTAACCGAAACTGGCAACCGGTCGGTGTAACGACGGTGGCTCGGGCTGTGGTTAAAATCTGGAATGAGACGGCGCGGATCGTTGATCCGTCTGACTATCAGACCTATTCCTGGGCTGATTGGGCGCAGCTCAAACCTGAGGATGACGAACTGGCTATCCAGAGCAGTCATTCCCGGTTCCGGGTTCCCGAAGTGATCACGCTGCTGAAATATGACCGAGTGCCCCGTAACGTGGTGACATTCAGTCGGCGGAATGTTTTTAAACGTGACCACTTCACCTGCCAGTATTGTGGCTGTCAGCCTGGTAGTGAAGAGCTGACGATTGACCACGTTACTCCCCGTTCTCAGGGGGGTGAAACATCCTGGAGCAATTGTGTGCTGGCTTGCGTGGAATGCAATTCTCGCAAAGCGGCCCGTACTCCCGGTCAGGCTGGTATGAAGCTGCAGAAAGAACCGGTTCGTCCTAAATGGAAACCATTCTATGCCATGCAGAACATGCGGATTGACAGCTGGTCGCGCTTTATCAGCGAGACCTACTGGAATGTAGAACTGGAATCTTAAAGCAGACCGGTCCCCCTGAGTGATGGCTCAGGGGGACTTTTTTTATTGCAGTTTGTCGAGGACGGGGATTGCTTCTTCCTGGTTGAGAGGCTTTTCCATCTGTTTGGACTGTACCTGTACCAGAACACGCGCGTCTCCTTTGTTGCGTGCTGCCAGCGTCAGTTCAAAATTGAGTGCCTGTTTGGCTGCCAGTTCTTGAGCCGGTTCGAAGATGATATAGGATCCGGCCTGCTGATAGCGTCCTGGCCCCTTCGCTGCGACAAAGACCAGTTCTTTCGGAATTTTGACCCGAAACTCAACATTGGTGGCAGAGGCGCTTCCCTGATTGATGAGTTGCACCTGCATGGCCATTTTCTCGCCGACTTCCAGCGGACCTTTTAATTCGCTGGTTTCTACTTTCAGTAATGCTTGACCAATTACAACGGTTTCCGATTGGAGATTAGCGGAAAACTGGGTGTTGTTATCAGTGACCACCTGGAGAGTGCTGATTTTCTTGCCGACTTCCGTTGGTTCGAGTTCAATCGAAAGAGTTTGCGTACTGCCGGCGGCCAGTTCTTTGAGATCCCACTGAACGACATTTCGAACCTGATCGAACTTGCCGTTATTGGAAGCAGACAGAAACTTTATGCCGGGGGGAATCGACTCAAATACCGAAATATTCTGGATCGTGTTTTCGGTGTTATTGGTAATCGAGTTCTCGTACTCCCCTTTACTGCCCAGATATCTGTTTTTGGGCCCTTTGCGGGTCAGCAAAAACTGCTCCCCATTTCCAATGACTTTCAGGGGGACTTCTGTTTCTGCTTTGAGATTCCCATCGCCTACCACGCTGGAAATATTTTTGCCAGCACCGGGTTTTACAGCTTTGAGCTGCAGTTGAATCTGTTTGGTTTCACCAGCGGGAATGATGCCGACACTGTACTCGAGATCGTCTCCACCCGGATGTGAGAACTGAGGGGGGATGATACTGCGGACATACACGTTTTTCGCATCACCGGTTCCACTGTTGGTAATTGTATAATTAACGACCGTAATTTCGCCTGGTTTTACGGCTTCGGGTTGATCCGACTTAATCACCAGCTTCGGGGATGTGATTTTTGTTTCTGCTGCAACTTCCGTCACAAAATTGACGGTGGCGACACTACCGATCTGACCGGCGTGTTCCGGGATGACACGGATTGAGATTTTCTTTTCCACTCCCGGACCCATTTCTCCCAGTCGCCAGATGATCCGGTCGCCAATTTGCTCGGCTCGGGGAATGGTTCCCGTCAACTTTGCTCCCTGGGGAATCCGGTCTTCCACAATCACAGACTGGGCTGATGTTGTGCCGCTGTTCTTGACGAGAACGTGATAAATGAATGGCTGGCCCAGCACCGCTTCAGGAGGCGCCATCTTCTGAATGGTCATTTTTGGGGACTGAGTTTTCAGGTGGACTGCAGCAGCTGCCGGTTCACGGGTAAGCGGCTGATTACCTTCTACCAGGCTCAGAGGTTTCGTGTCTTGAGCCGGTGATATTTCAATCGGCTGTGGTGCTGAAGTGTTTGCTGTTTTGTCCATGCCCTCAACAGAAAATAAAGGAGGCTCCTGCAGATTCAATTCCGGCTGACGTTTTTTAATAATCACAACATCAGATTCTTCTTTAGCAGGGACCGGCTCTGGTTCAATTTTTGCAGATGGTTCCACTGTAAATGGGACATATTTCGTTTCTGGTAATTTCACTGGCTCCGGCTCAGGAGTGGGAGTGGAATTAAACTCTGGTTCCATTGCCGGTCTGGAAGGAGTCGTTTCCGGTTCGGACTGAAACGGATTGAATTCCGGTTCCACAGTCGGAGTCGGTACGGGAGTTTCAGGTTTTGCTACAGGAGCTGGTTGAGGCCCATTCTTCGGGGCGTCTTCGAAGGGATTCAGCTCGACGGCAGGTGTTGGCGTCTCAAGCGACTCGACAGGCCTGGGGCCGTTATCGGGTTCGGGGAGTTCCATTTTGGCTGGTAAACTGCCTGATTTGAAAGGGCTTTCTTCCGTTTCTGGTTCCAGGTTGATTCGGGCAGGCTCGGGACGAGTTACAGGTTGATTCGCTGATGGTGTGTCAAACGGATTTGAAGATTCTGACTTCTCGGTAAAAGCTTCTCTCGGGGGAACCTTCGTAACCGGGTTTTCTTTGACGGCAACATTCGCGTTTGTGGGAGATCCAAACTGGGGGCCCGCGTCAAATTCGGGGAGAACTGGTGTAGAAGGAACTGCAGGTTCTTTCTGTGAAACAGCGGGGCTGTCTTCAGGGATGGTGAAAGGGTTCTCTGAGAGATCAGGGGTTTTCATTTCCGGTGGTTCCCGGAAATCCAGACCTTTCGCCGGGGAAAGCAGTTCAGCCTTCTCCACGGGTTCAAATTCACTGGCAGCTGCTGATTCATGATCACCGGTAGTAGATTCTTTCGTGGCGGCGGTGAGTCTGATTTTTGAAAGAGGGGAATTCGAATTGGGGGCAAACGGAGAATCATCTTTGACGGTTTTCTCTGCTTTGAGAGGGAGTGCATTCCGCGCTGCCATTTCAGAAAGTTCAGCAGGCACCTGATCTGTGGAGACTGAATCAGATTCGCCGAGTGAAATTCCGGGCGTTGTAGATGGTTGTTCCGAGTCCAGAACGTTCATCTGGCTCATCTGGTGTTCCAGACTGCCGGACTGAATTCCTTTTTGCGCCTGAAGAAACATTAATACGCCAAGTCCTACGACTCCGGCGACAGCGACCAGCTTGATTGCTACATTCGGCATGGGACTCCCTTCCCGGTGAATAAGCTCTTAAGTTCTACAGAAATCTGACAGGCATCAATTTTTTACACGATATCCAGATCGTTTTCTGTTACCTCGGATGCTGCAAAATGTGGTCTCAGACTCTATTTAAACATGAACACCACAACATGCGGGGGTTTCATAGCAAAATTTACAATTCAGGGGAAGAGAATATTTGCGAAAATTTACGTATCTGCTTGCAAAAGATGATGATAGAGCTCTCAGCACGTAAATCAGAAGACGCGCGGCTTATTCAGACTGCGGAGGTTCGGTATCAAAATCAAACCATTTCATGGCACTGCTCATCGGTTCGATTCGCAGAACGACATAACCGTCCTGAAAAATACGTACAGTTCCAGTCGACTCTGAAACGGCGATCGCGATTGCCCCGGTCTCTTTTGAGATGGCAGCGGCTGCCCAGTGTCGGGCCCCCAAGCCTTTGGAAAGGGTTAACCCTTCCGCCGAGGCGTTTAAAATTCGTCCTGCTGATTGCACAACTCCATCGGAACTGATGATGAAGGCTCCGTCAATCTGAGCAAGCTCTTTCATACTCTCTTTGACGCGTGGATTATTTACCATGCGGTCTTTTTGGGAGTAGCCTTTAAATGGATCATGAACCTGTTCGTGTGAGGCGGCCAGGACCTTACGATGATTTCCCACCACAAATAAGGCACCAACGGGTTTTCCTTCACGTCCTTCGCGACCAATCTCGACGGCCAGATCGACGACTGCCCGTAATGTCTGCAGGGGGACTTTGGTTTCCAGGCGTTGCAAGTCCCGAGAAGTCAGTTTCGCCAGATGGTCAGCCAGACTGACAATGCTGAGTGAATCTGCATGTTCCCGTTCGAAACCGGCATACAATGCAATAATCCGATCTCCTGAAGCCAGAATTTCATCTGCGATGGCTTCCAGGATGGCCTGACTGATCTGAACCTGTCGCGTCTGTGGTTCATGAATCAGCGGAACCAAAGCAATTCCGTCTTCCTGGGCAGCGCGTTGGACATCCGGCTTGTCTGAAGAGACGACCAGTCGCAGTTTGCTTAACGATTTACTGATTTCCAGGAAGTCATAAGGAATATCTGCTAACAGGAAGACGACTTCAATCTCACAATCACTGGCGAGGCGTTTCGCCGCTTTTAACAAGCTGATCAATTGTGGAGAAAGCTCTACCCGATTCATGTCCGGTCTCAATTGCAGCGCTGATGGTTAATGACACAGTGGTTTTGTTGCTCGTGCCATTTCAGGTAGTTGACCATTTATTAAGATAGCGTTAGCCGCATCATCCGTAGTGTACGAATACTGCAGGCAGGAATGTTGTTCAGTCTGTGTTCACTGGGGTGTGGGACAGAGCTGATAGCTACGTGAAATGGTTGATTGCAAGGATTTACATACCTTTACGGCGATCTCTAAGTGTAAAATAATTATCGCCAGCGTCAACACACAACTACTGATCGGCTCTCAAAAAATGAGACGTTTCCTCAGGTCAGATCCATTTTTGTTACTCGGAGCCCGATTCGGGTCACTCAGCGGCAGTCTCAGCAGTTTTCTGAGCTAGCGAAGCGGGATCAACCAGTGTCTCGACAACGCTGGTGATCGCACGCATGGCTCCCTGCCCATCAAAGACGCCGACCTGGGCTTTGTCCAGAGAGACATCCTGAGAGGCGATCACTCCCTTGTCCAGATCCAGCTTAATTGTTCCGGCAGGGGTTTTTTGAATCAGCTGAATGCTGAATTTAGGGTCATTGAGCCGTTCCATGATCTTGGTTTTGAAGGTAATGACTGCCAGATTATCCTCGACAGACTCCAGGGTGAAGATTCGACGGATGGGAACTTTTTTGCGCAATACTTTGCTGACAGAAACTTCTGCTTCAAAGTCTTCATTCCAGCTGTCGCCGATTTTGACAGAGTCTTCCGGAAGGGGAATCAGGAATCCCAGGCTGCGAGATTTATCATTTTCGAGCTTTTCCGGACCTTTTTTAGTGATTTCTTTAAAAGTGGAACCTTCAGAAGTCGTTTGCAATTCCAGCACGGTAATGACTTCGCCCGTCGGTGAGTAAATGATGCGTGAAGGGCGGCCGATAGTCTTGCGGATCGGGATAAACTGTTCCAGATCTTTCTCTACAGGCTGAATGCTGTCAAAGGTAGCGGGTGTACCACCATTAAACTGCACGCTCATCTGTACGCGGTCAATCATGGTTTCCAGCGTGGCGTTGCCGGACTCATCAACGGCAACCACCCGGTAGTGTTTTTGTGTTTGAGTCGAGTTGACAGTCGTCTCTATCGCCCCATTTAGTTGGACGGTGAACTGATTCTGTGCATCGACCGCATAATGCACAAAGTCACCAGGCGTAAATTTAAAGCGCAGGGAGTAGGTCGTTGCGTCTTCTTCGGCCTGTAATACAGAAACCGGTGTCGAGAACTGGCAGACGAAAAGTGAAAGCACACAGAACACAAAAGACCGCATCAGGGACTCCTTCCCTCATAAACTGGTTGATAAATCTCCTTAACCTGTGCGGAAGTTAGCAGATCCGTCAATTTATGGGGAGGGCATTTTTCAGTCGCGGTAAGAAAATCTGAGAGAAAAGCTTATTCCGCACCATATTTAGGCTGTCCGCCCCAGCCAAGTTTGCGATTGAGCCTTGTATAGTAGTTGAAACCGGGAATCCGCGCCAGTTTGAATGTCACAGGCGCGCGTGTGATTTCCAGGCGATCGCCGGAAGAATAGGGGACTTTAATCTGTCCGTCAATAACCAGCATGGCCCCTTCGGGTACATTTGCAGCAGTCAGCGAATACAGGGCATTGGCGTTATCGACGAGCGGACGGTTTGAAGGAGTATGCGGACAGATTGGCGTAATAACAAACGCCTGCAAGTCCTGTTTTAAGATAGGGCCACCTGCAGACAGGCTGTGAGCAGTCGAGCCTACCGGAGTGCTGATAATCAGTCCATCGCCGCTATAGGTTGTCACCATTTCATTGTCGACCGCCAGTTCGACATCAATCATTGCCATGGCGCCTGCGGAACTGATTACGACCTCATTCAAGCCTAGGTAGGTATTGGCGGTTCCGTTGGCGAGAAAATGTTTGCATTCAAACATCAGGTGTTCGACGATGCGATATTTTCGATCCAGCAGCAGCGAAAAATTTTTGCAGAATCCCTCC
>JAGQQP010000224.1 GCA_020426085.1 Planctomycetaceae bacterium
CATGAACAATGCTCCCAGAAACCCATCGTTGTACCGGAATAGAAACAGCCCGGCGTCCGGGTCATCGCGAACATCCCCCTGCCGTACCTTTGGCACTGCTGCCAGTGCGGCATTGAAGAGATCCGGGGAAACGAGGCCCTCATCGAGGACGTTCCACATGGCGTCCCCATCTAAATACTGAACCCACTCCACTCCACTTTCTGCTCCCTGTCGTCGTTCTACCAGACATTGAAAACACTCAAGAGCATGAAAGCCATACCGGTCGAGTTCTGAATAGCCGATTCCTACTGCGGCTTCGATGTCAGATCCCAGTGGCAGGTTCAGCTCGGGTTTCCGCTGTGTCAGGGGAAGCGATGAGCCGGCCATGAAGGGGACCTTCATTTCCTGAGCACGATCATACATCCATTTTGCATCAGCCCAGACGGGTCCCGGATGCTTGTCGTTAAAGACAGGGACCACACGCTGGTATTTCTGAAAGGTATCGGTAATCTCTTTAAAAAAACGACGACGCGGATAGAGTTGCTGCCCTTTGGAATTAATAGGATATTCGCCATGTTCGCCGATACTGATCACGCCATCAACGGGTATCCGGTCTGTCCCCACAGTGACCGCTTTTTCGATGGAATCAAAGATCGGCACGTTATATTTCTCGGCCATTTGACGGGACAGATCCAGATCGGAAACCTGATCAACATACAGTGAAGCCAGCTTTAACGCCGGCCCTGCTCCGCCATCCTGTTTCCAGCCTTCCAGGATTTTCCCGATCAGTACATCTGCATGAGTCTTGCGTTCATAGATGGATACAACCGCGGCAACCGTTTTCGTTTCAACCGGCTTTGCAGGGGCCGCGTTCACACTCTGCGAAATACTCCCATACGCGGCAGCGACACTGGCAAGCCAGTCTCGGCGAGTCATCATCCTGAGATTTTTCATCGTTTTAGTTAAACCCTTTTCGGATACAGATTATCATTCTAAAGATCTGAATGCTCTCAATCTACACATAAAACAGAGCCGCTTTAAAAGGACTTTGCGTGGAACTAATCCTTCTTCTGAAACAGGGGATGATTAGGATCTCCACCGGATCGTAAGAAGGCGAGCAGATCGAGTGCTTCTTCCTTCGTGAGTGTATCAATGAGTCCCGTCGGCATCATCGATGACTTGGAAGGCAGCATTTCTTCAACCGTATCCCGGTCAATCGAAGTCAGTTTACTGGGATTGGCCATATCCGTGAGCACCATCAGATTCTTACCACTGAGATTGATCACACGCCCATTCACAACGCGACCATCGTCCAGAATGAACATGGTAGAAGCATACTGATCTGAAATGACCTTTGAAGGTTCAATAATTGATTCCAGCAGGTTCTGAGCATTAAACCGCCCCCCTGCACCGGTCAAATCGGGGCCAATGGTTCCCCCTTCTCCGGCAAAGCGATGACACTTGAAACAGGTGGCAGCCGCGAACATCTTGCGTCCCTGTTCGAAGTTTCGTTTTGTATGATCACTCTTCTCGGCATTGAGCAATTCATCAACGGTCCACTTCCTGACAAATGATCGTGGCGGTCCTTCTGCAACCGGTTCTGCTTTTTCGAGATTGACTTCGAGAACCGGTTTCAGCATTTCTTTTTCTGCTTCGGACAGGTTCTTAATTGCCTCGGCCCGAATATTGACCAGGAATTTATTGAACGACATTCCCCCTTTATGGGCTGTCGACTTGAGATACCATTCAAAGTATTTCTTCCGCAGATTGTCATTCCAGCCTGTCGTCAGATTCATGAGTACTTTCGCGTAATGAATCTGTTCTTCCTGGGTGAGTGCTTTGTCCTGCAGTTCCAGAGTTCGCTCAATTACCTTGGGAGCATTCAGATAAACCAGCACCCGGCTTAATTCACGGTTCATAAAAGAATTGGCAGCAGGATATGCTTTATTAATTTGTGCCAGTACCTCCAGACGCTCCTTCTCCGTCGGCCCTCCCATCCGGACAAATACCAGTTGATACAGCCGCAGCAGATCCATTTTTTGTGTGTCTGTGAGCTTGTTCCAGTCCAGATTTTTCAAGACTTGTAACAGCGGTGTTTTGAATGCAGGGCTGCCATTTCGTGCCAGCGCGATACCGCCGGTAATCAACGTCGTGGGATCTTTTTCCAGCAGCACACAGTTCTGCCACTGTTCGACAGGCTGATGTTCAAGGGCAATCCGGGCGGCGAAACGGATGTGTCGATCTTCGTGCCCGAGATAAGGCCAGACGGAATAAACGATCGTTTCGTTCTTCTGCCCATGCAGTTCCTCCAGATCACGACGCAATTCCCGCAGACCGGCAAGCGCATCCGGATTCGGCTCTGCCGGAGCCGTCGATTCGTCACCCGTATAGGTAATACGATACAAACCGGACTGCGTTCGGCGACCACCAATCGTAAAGTAAAACGCACCATCGACCGGACTGATTACCAGATCGGTCACAGGCAGAGGCGTGGCGGAAGCAAATTTTTCGTACGTCGCGACATAAGAAGCTCCCTGGGGCTTCAGATGGACGGCGTAAATAATTCCGTAGCTCCAGTCGGAAATGAATAATGCATCCTGGTATTTAGCAGGAAACTTCGCGCCGGTACCAAAAATAATCCCGGTTGGTGAACCCTGGCCGATATTCACGACGGCCGGCAGACTGTCGGGATAATACTCGGGCCATTTCCCTGTCCCGGAACGCCAGCCGAATTCACTGCCGCTGGTGACATGATTGACTCGCGTAGGACGATACCAGGGAGATCCGACATCCCATTCCATGTCAGCATCATATGTAAACAACTCTCCTTCAGGATTGAATGCGATATCATATTCATTCCGGAACCCGGTACTGACAATTTCGAATTCTTTGCCTTCCGGATCGGTGCGACAGATCCAGCCTCCCGGCGCCAGTTTCCCGGCGGCATGTCCGCGGGCATCCCATAAGCGATGCAGCAGCAGGTCCTCACTCCAGTTGCGGGGAACCAGTGACTTTTCTGGATCGGGCAGAGCAGTGTGATTTCCGGCAGCAATATACAATGATTTTTTATCGGGAGAAAGGATGATAGCATGGGGTCCATGCTCGCCCCCCCCCTTGATTTCACGCAGGAATTTCACTTCGTCAAACTGGTCATCACCGTTGGTATCTTTGAGTCGATAGAGTCCCGAAGGTCGTTCCTTACCGCCATTCACGACGGCATACAGACTGTCAAAGGCATACAGTAGTCCGTGTGCCATTCCCATATCGACCTTCAGTTTCTCCACCTGAGTGTCATTGGTTTTGGAACCAATTTTCGATGGGGTGATGCGATACAGATCCCCGTATTGATCAGAAGTAATGAGCCGTCCTTTGGGATCGATGGTCATACTGACCCAGGAGCCCTGCACTTCAGTCGGAACCGAATACAGTAACTCTACCTTGAAGTCTTTAAGCAGCTTGATCTGGTCGGCGGGAGTGGCTGTGGCAGAAGGGGGTGCTTCGGTATCGCCCAATGAAATCGATTCAATCTCGATCAATCCTTCGCGACTGGCCGGATCAATCCGCAAGCCGGTCATTTCAGAGTCCGCATAAAAAACAAATGACAGTTCCTGCCAGTCTGGATTTTCCTTCTTTAAATCAAATCGCTCAGAACGAACATCGGCATAGCTGTTATTTTTTTCCGTTTTCCAATAGACCTCTCCCTTCAATGGAAAGGCAGCCCGCAGTTTTAATTTCACCTGTTTCCAGCCGGCTGCTGATTTCAGTTCGCGACCGAAGTGGGGATCTTTCCCGGTACTGTCCACCTGTAACAGATTGTCTTTGACCGAAAGTTTGCAATGGGCATAAGCGGTCCAGCCGTGCTCCTGATTCTGGAATGTCCATATCTGAGTTGATGGCGACTCGACAGTTTCGGCGGCCATCAGTGTCTGAGAAACAAGTATTGCGCTCATGGCAAAACACAGAGATTGAAATGCTTGAATCATGTAGCTGCCCCTGATTCGTGATCAATTGGAAATAGAATTGCAGTTGGACGGAAATGTGGTATTGTCAACGGGATCGAAAGAAGCCTGTCGGCATTTCTGCAGGATACATCGACAACACGGGAAGGTTTCGGATAACAGATATCGACTGCTAAAATACAACGATCCTTCCATCATAACAGCTGGATTATCCATTGAAAACTCGTCTCTCTTCATTTTTATTTTTTGATTTCCTGCAGGCGAACTCGATATTTCTACGAAATCATTGCATCATATAATGGAGTCATTCATCATATTCTTCTCAATTCTTTGAGCTGAGCTTACGCACAATAAAAACAAGGAGCCTCACTTGAAAACCTGTCGCGAATTGATTTGGAGTTGCAGCCTTTTTGCAACAATCTTTAGTATTTCTCTCCTCTCCACAGGCTGTAATAAAGATGGAGGCAGCCAGAAAAACGATGTGGCGTATGTGACCAATGGAATTGCCTCTTTCTGGGTCATAGCAGAAAAAGGAGCAGAACAAGCCGGTGAGGATCTGGGCGTCAACGTCGAGGTCCGCATGCCTCCCCAGGGAGTGACTGATCAGAAAAGAATGGTCCAGGAACTTTTAGCCCAGGGTATTGACGGCATCGCCATCAGTCCGATTGACCCTGCCAACCAAAATGATCTCTTAAAAGAAATCGCCGACAATTCGATCCTGATCACACAGGATTCCGACGCCCCTGACAGTCCCCGCGAATGCTATATTGGCATGGATAATTACAAAGCCGGTCGGATGTGTGGCGAACTGGTTAAGGAAGCACTACCAGAGGGTGGAGAAATCATGTTATTCGTCGGTCGTCTGGGTCAGGTCAACGCCCGCCTGCGACGCCAGGGTGTTATTGACGAAGTCATGGGACGTTCAGACGACAACACTCGTTACGATGAACCCGGCCAGGTCATCAAGAACGATAAATATACCATTCTCGATACACGAACCGATGATTTTGACTTCCCACAAGGGAAAGCCAATGCGCAGGACGCCATTGCCAAGTACCCGAATCTGAAATGTATGGTCGGCCTGTTCGCCTACAATCCACCACTCTGCCTCGAAGCGGTCCGTGATGCGGATAAACTTGATGAAATTAAAATCGTTTCCTTTGATGAAGAACCAGCCAGTCTGCAGGGGATCATCGATGGGACCGTCGTGGGAACAGTCGTGCAGAACCCTTATAAGTACGGTTATGAATCGGTTCGAGTTCTGAATGCCCTGGCGAATGGTGACAAGTCTGTGATTCCCGAAAATAAAATCATTCACATCCCGGCGCGAAAAATCACAAAAGAGAATGTGAAAGAATTCTGGGACGAATTGAACAAACTGACGGGCAATACAGAGCAGAAAGCACCCGTTGAAACAAAAAGCGAGAAGACTGAGATTCCCTCAGGGAAAGATAGCGACTCGCCAGCGAAAGAGAAGGTTTCAAAGTCGAATGAGTAGCACCGATTCGGCTCACTCGACACCGTTACTGGAAGTCAAACACATTTCAAAACAGTTTCCCGGTGTCAAAGCATTGCATCGGGTCAGCCTGACTCTGAATCAGGGAGAACTGCTGGCTGTCATCGGCGAGAACGGTGCGGGCAAGAGTACCCTGATGAAAATTCTCGCAGGAGTTCAGGAACCCGATACCGGTAAACTGTCATTAGAAGGGAAACCGATTTCCCTGACTAAAGTGGATGACGCACTCGATCTGGGTATCGCGCTGATTCATCAGGAACTGAATCTTTGTGAAAACCTCGATATCGCCGCCAATATTTTTCTGGGCCGCGAACCGGGCAGCTGGGGAGTGATCGATCACAGGCAAACCTGTATCGAAGCGGAAAAGCTTCTGAAACGTGTTGGCTTGAATCTTTCTGCGCGTACACTGGTGGGAGACCTCACGGTCGGGCAGCAGCAGATGGTCGAAATTGCCAAGGCATTGTCGATTAATGCCCGTATCCTGATTATGGACGAACCGACCTCATCGCTCTCACTCCATGAATCAGAAGCACTGTTCGGAGTCATTCGTGATTTAAAAGCTCAGGGAGTGAGTATCATTTATATCTCACACCGTCTGGGAGAAGTCAACGATCTGGCAGACCGCGTTGTGGTACTTCGCGATGGAGAAAATGCGGGGGAGTTAGATCGGGCTTCGATATCGCATGATCGCATGGTGCAGATGATGGTGGGCCGTAGCGTGTCCCAGTTTTTCCCACATACACCACATGAACCGGGCGAGGTGATACTTGAAGTCAAACAGCTGCGTACACCAGCAAATCCTTCTCACCCGATCAGCTTCACACTCAGTCGCAGTGAAATCGTAGGCATCTCGGGACTGGTGGGAGCCGGGAGAACGGAACTGCTACAGGTCCTGTTCGGAATTGATTCGCCGGTGAATGGATCGATCAGTATCAACGGACAAGAGGTTCAAATTCATTCCCCACAAGATGCAATCAGGGCCGGTCTGGCTCTGGTTCCGGAAGACCGAAAACTGCAGGGGTTAATCTTGCAGATGGCAGTTCGCGAGAACATGAGTCTGGCCAGCCTGGCCCGTGACCAGGGGCGACTGGGGCATATTGACTTTGCTCGAGAACAGTCGATTTCAAGCGAGATGATCGACGCCATGAAGATCAAAACCCCCAGTGATCGACAGATCGTCCAGTTTTTATCTGGCGGAAATCAGCAGAAGGTAGTCCTGGGAAAATGGATGGCCATGAACCCGAGCGTTCTTTTACTCGATGAACCAACTCGGGGCGTCGACATTGGTGCCAAGGAAGAAATCTATCTCCTGATGAATAAACTGGCTGCCAGTGGAATGGCTGTGCTGTTTGTCAGTAGCGATCTGGAAGAAATTCGCGGAATTTCGGACCGGGTCCTGGTGATGCATGAAGGCCAGCTGACAGGTGAAC
>JAGQQP010000225.1 GCA_020426085.1 Planctomycetaceae bacterium
GTGGAGATAAGAGGCTTTACTGTCCACCTGCCAGATTTCCACGAAGGCATTCCGCAGAGGCTGCCCTTTCGCATCCAGAACTTTACCGCTCAGATAGGTAATTTCTCCTACCGCGGGTGTGAGGGAATCATTAATGATCAGCAGATCGTTATCTGTATCCAGCGGCATCTTGTCCGGATAAAACGGCCCTTCGGTCATGACAGGTGTACGAATCAGTTCTTCCGCCATCAACCCGGGAGTCGTAAAAGCCGCCATGCTGAAGGCAGACCATTTTAAAAAGTTCCGTCGCTTGAGATCCGATATTGAACTGCTCATCACATGTTTCCTGTCTGCTGCCAGTGAAATAAGTTTATCTGTAAACCATCTTATCATTTAACAACCGTCGGTGAAGATGGTTTCGTTAAAAAACAGATTTTACAGGCTGAATCGGCAGATTCAGAAGGGCGTCGTCATGGCATCCATCAGGTCAATATCGAAGGTATTGGGAATCGTCACCAGCAGTGTATTGTAACCATCGTCATCGAACTTGATTGCATTGCCCGGCATATCGCCAGCATTCTTTTTGATCAGCACGACATTCTTATCCCGGATCAGGAAATAATGTTCTTTGAGGCCATCCTCACAGAGGGTCACAAACATCAGCACTCCTTTTTTCAGTTTGACAGACTGCACCCGGGTAAACATCGTGGTCCGGGCGTGGGGATGTTTTCCAGCTTGAGTTTCTGCGTTGCTCGCCGGTACTTCCAGGTCTCCTGAGCCTGATCCATTTCTCTCACTCAAAAAGAGCAGAGAAACACAAAACAGAATAATAATAATCGATGATGCGGTCGTAAGTAGATCTTTCACTTGAGCCAACTCCCGCTTTCGGTGCCCGCGAAAGCTCATACATGAAATTCTAGTGTTACTTAACAGAAAGAGAGGACGAATCGTTTTCTCTCAACTTATTTTTTAGACAGCAATAGGATGTGATTCGGTGCAGTTTTTGTTCCTCGTTTTTGACATTTTTTAAGAATCTGCAGTAAGTCGCTGTACTCGCAGGAATTGGTGTCTGCAGCGTATAGAAAGTCCTTCGTCGCTTTGTAAAAAATATTGAGGTAAAATTGAAATAATGACGATCGCGTCTCCGGAATTCTGGAAGCGCTACTCGTTTTTCCCGAAGGGAACTGGTAGAAACCACTAAATCGTCCGGCTAATCCATTTGAAAATCTCCCGCCCTCCGGATTCCCCGTAAACTACTCCTGCTTCCTGCTCTCTGTTAAGATAAACCGACTTACCTTTGATTGAGGAATGTTCGTCTCGAACGGAAAACATGATTCACACTCCACAAATTAGAACTTCTTAAAAGGAACGGCACCTTGAAAACCTACCTTCTCCCTTCAAGCCTGGCGCTGCTGACCTGCCTCTGCGTCACACTTGCCAGCAGCAATCTGACGTATGCAGAACCGACCAAAGCACAACAGGCGGCCATCAGCCGGGCCAGCAGCGAAATGGCTGCGGCAGCCAAACGTTTTCTCGCATCCCTGCCCGAGGAACAACGCAAAGCTGCCACTTTCAAACTGGACAGCAAAGAACGAGACAGCTGGTACTTTATCCCCGACTTCGCGATCAAAGATGATAAACGCACCGGTCTGCCGATGACGCAGATGACACCCCAGCAACAGATCTTTGCAGTCACACTGCCCGCCACGGCGCTGTCACACCGAGGCTTTCTGGAAATGAACTCCATCCGCGCGCTGGAGCAGGTTCTCTTCGAACTGGAAGGTAAAGACTATCGGAACCCCGAACTCTACTATGTCTCCATCTTCGGCAAACCCGATCCCAAGGGAACCTGGGCCTGGCGGTTTGAAGGGCACCACCTGTCTGTGAATGTCACGATTGTCGAGGGTAAGAAATTCTCAGTCACTCCTTCCTTCTTCGGTTCGAACCCTGCGACTGTCAAACAGGGACCACTCAAAGGGGTCGAAGTCCTCAAAGAGGAACAACAGCTGGCATTGAACCTCGTTAAGTCATTCAACCCCGATCAACTGGCAATCGCCACCATTGACACATCAGAGATGGACAAGAAGCTGCTCGCCAAAAGCGTGATTAAAGAAGTCCTCACAACGGACGATCCCGTGGTCGACAAAGGCCTGATTCCGCATAAAGGGATTCAGTACGCCGATCTCGATCCGAAACAGCAGAAAATGCTGCTGCGTCTAGTGAATGCCTACCTGGGCCGTTTCCGACCGGAACTGCTCAAGGGAACCCATTACCTGGGAAACCTCCGCGACGGTGACCACCTCTACTTCGCCTGGAGTGGCGGTCAGAAGCGAGGGGAATTCCATTACTACCGCATTCAATCCAAAGTCTTCCTGATTGAATTTGCCAACACCCAGAACGACGCCAATCACGTACACGCGGTCTTCCGCGAATTCGAAGGCGACTTCGGTCGTGACCTGCTCAAAGAGCATTTCTCCAAGCATCACGACAAGTAATCAGACGCATTGATTTCCTTGAACAGGCCCGATGAAACCATTTCATCGGGCCTGTTTCATTCAATTGGACAATTCGCGTCTATCGGAATTTTCGCAGATTAAATAATCTCGTATTTTTAAAGAATATCCTGTTCCAGCCCGAACCTGTTCAATCTTCTCACCGTCCGCATACACACATCAACCTCTATACCACATCAATTTGAACAGTCCCTCTCAATTTCACTCACAGGAAGTCAAATGCATCGATTCATTCGCGAATACCAGCCAGCAGACCTGAACGACGTGCTGGAGACCTGGGAAAGCGCCAGCCGTCTGGCCCACCCTTTTCTGCGGGAAGACTTTCTGGAACAGGAACGCTATAACATCCCTAATCTTTATCTGCCTAATGCAGAGACCTGGGTCATCGAACAGGAAAAACAGGTGATCGGCTTTATCGCCCTGCTGGGAAATGAAGTAGGAGCAATCTTTGTAAAACCTGAATTTCATGGCACAGGAGCAGGTAAGGCATTGATGGATAAAGCCCGGGAGTTACGAGGAAATCTACAAGTCGAAGTTTTCGAAGCCAATTCTATCGGACGTCGATTTTATGAACGATACGGATTTAAGGCACTTTCAGAATCAACTCATGAACCCACGGGAAATCGATTGCTCAGACTTCAACTCATTTCAGCTGTGACTTAAGATCAGAGGAGTCTTAATTTCAAACTGGAAGTGGATTCATGCCTGATCACGAAAAAATCAACTACGTCGAATTCCCCGCCCGCGACCTGTCCGCAACCAAAGCATTCTTCGAAAGCGTCTTTGGCTGGTCGTTCACCGATTACGGACCGGACTACACGGCCTTCTCAAATGAAGGCCTGGATGGGGGATTTTTCAAAGCGGAGCTCTGTTCCACCACAGAGAACGGCGGCGCCTTAGTCGTATTCTTCAGTGAGCAGCTGGAAGAAACTCTCTCCAAAGTAGAAGCCGCCGGCGGCCAGATCTGCAAACCCATCTTCTCCTTCCCTGGCGGCAGACGCTTTCAGTTTCTGGAGCCTTCCGGAAACGAATTTGCGGTCTGGTCCGATCAATAAGCGTCCGTTTCAAGCAGCAGTCTCATCCCCCACTCGCTCGCCCGACCTGTCCGGGACATCACGCAGGCCACATAATCCTTAGATCCGGGCCTTCGTTTCTTGATAATTCCTTTTGAATCCTGCCTCGTACTTAGTAAGATGAGTTTTCACAAGCTACTGTTCAGTAGCAAGTACACACGGCTTCCGGGCAGCCAGGAAGCCGGCGCGGAACAGGTGTCTCTCACAACTCAATCACTTCCCTGAACTCACCAGAGTGAAACGAAAGGCTTTGTCATGAACTGGTATATGGCCGTCCTCAAGAAATACGCTGAATTTTCCGGTCGCGCTCGCAGAAAAGAATACTGGATGTTCTTTCTGTTCAATGTCATTATCTCATTTGTCATCTCGATTGTCGGGTCGATCATTGGTGAGAGGGGGGGGCTCATTTCTGTCTCGCTTTCCGTTTTGTACTCGCTGTTTGTTTTCATTCCGGGTCTCGCGGTAACAGTCCGTCGTCTGCATGACACCAACCGTTCCGGCTGGTGGATCCTGATCAGCCTGGTTCCGGTTATTGGGGGAATCATCCTGTTAATCTTCATGATTTTAGACAGCGATCCGAATGCGAACGCTTACGGAGAAAATCCGAAACTGGCTCCGGAACCGGAATAAGCCATTACCCGTTTCAAATCAGGTCAACCAGCAGGAGCGCGAGGATACGCGACTACGGAATCTCGCGCTCCGCATTGACTTCTATTCTCTCCATCTTGCGACTGTGGACTAAGACGGTTTTCTTATGAACTGGTATCTGAAAGCACTGAAAAATTTTGCCACTCTCGATGGTCGTGCCCGTCGGCTGGAATACTGGATGTTTACGCTGTTCGACGTGATCTTCACGATCCTCTCCTTTGTCGTCGGTGCCGTGCTGGGACGCGTTTTGAACCTTGATGAAGCCCTGGGGGGCATCGGCCTGGGCGCGGTGCTCTGCCTGCTTTACCTGCTGGTGGTACTCATGCCCAAGCTCTCGGTCACGGTCCGTCGCCTGCACGATACCGACCGCAGCGGACTCTGGCTGCTGGTCTTTCTGATCCCCGGCATCGGACCGCTGGTCATGTTTGTCATGATGATTCTGGAAGGAACCCAGGGTCCCAACCAGTACGGCCCCGATCCGAAAGCGACTGCCGAACCTGCGACTCCCGCCTGACGACCCGCCCCCCGTTCCCGGCCGGAAAAGACCTTTCTCGATTCATGAAAAAATTATTGAATCAGGATTGTACAAACGGCCGATTCAACGGTATATATTTTCCTGCAAATTCAACTTCCAACAACATGAGGTGCCATGTGAATTAAACACCGTGTGGGCGAGGGGCTCCGACAAGCCACAACCTGCGACCACACTCCTTCCTTTGTGTATTAGAGAACCAAAATGATACACCCCAAAACCGAGCTGAAATTTATCAGCAACGAAATCGGCTACGGCGTCGTCGCCACCGAATTCATCCCTGCCGGATCCATCACCTGGGTCCTGGACAAACTGGACCGCGAGTTCAGTTCTCTCGAATTCCAGTCAATGGAAGACATCTACCAGAACATTCTGGACACCTACTCTTTTCGCAATAACCAGGGAAACCTGGTCCTCTGCTGGGATAACGGCCGCTACGTCAACCACAGCTTCAACTCCAACTGCCTGACCACAGCCTACGACTTTGAAATTGCCATCCGGGACATTCACCCCGGCGAACAGCTGACCGACGACTACGGCTACCTGAATATCCCCACCCCCTTTCGCGGGATCGACGAAGGCACGCGACGCAAAATCGTGTATCCCAACGATTTGATCAAATACTACAAAATCTGGGACAAGAAACTGCTCAAGGTCTTCAACCGCATTCCTCACCTTCCCCAGCCACTGCAGGGACTGCTCACCGAAGAGATGTGGAGTGAAATCGTAGCCGTCTCCAGAGGGCACCAGGAGATGAAATCGATTTTGAACAACTATTACAACGACGAAAACAGAGTCGAAGAACGGAAACCTAAGAAGGAAAAGAACACCGCCGTTTAATTTTCACGTCTCCCGACTTAAGAATGATTGACACGATCCCGCTCATGCCCCAGACTTGAGGCATGAGCGATCTCCCCTTCATCCGCTGTCTGGGTTGTGAATCAGCCGTTTTCGATCCCACCCGGGCTGCCTGCCCCGGATGTGGCCGCTGCCCGGTATGTGGCAGCAGGCGTTTCAAGACGGAAGTCAAAACCTGTCCGGACTGCGATTTACCTTACTGCAACTGCTGTGGTCGCTGCCCCCAGTGTGCTGGGCTGCGCTACTCGGAAGAACTTCCCCCCTGCGAGTGTGGCCATCCTCAAGATACTGAGAAACTGGCAGACCTGGTTCGCTATGAAGCCGCCGTGGGGGCCAGCAGACGACCGACCTCGTGGGGTTGCATCTTCACTGCATTCACTCTG
This sequence comes from Planctomycetaceae bacterium, assembly GCA_020426085.1. GTDB lineage: Bacteria > Planctomycetota > Planctomycetia > Planctomycetales > Planctomycetaceae > Gimesia. The sequence goes on from JAGQQP010000225.1 coordinate 5,987, forward strand.
ATTGCTCTGGTTTCGCTGCTGATTTATCTCATTTCGACTTGAACTCTGCTTTTCCAGACTGCTACCATACGCCAGAGTTTCACACGAAGTGGAACACGTAACCAGCAGGCTTTCTCTCTGATTCAATCCAGGCATGTCTGCTGCCTGCGGTCGGTGACAACCACAGGCACACTCTCCCATCACCAAACTGTCAAAGGAGTCCGAGGATGACTGCTGAAAATCTGGATCTACCCCACAACTATCTACTCTGGCTGGACAGTCTCGAGGAAGACGCCTACGTCGAATATGATGAACGGGAATGGGAAATCGCCAGCCGCGAAGAGCTTCAGGAACTGCTGGAAATCGACGACTACGAAGTCGCCTACATCGATCAGGCCAACCTGTATGCGAAACTGATTCAGGACATCACCGGCGATGCCTACACCATGGACGATGAGGGGAACCGAGTCCCCTTCTCGCTGATCGGCACCTGGCTGACCATCGGCTACGATAACGAAGACCTGCTCTGTGTCGACCCGGCGGATAATTTTGCAGTCTGGGGCTTCTACCCCAGTGAAGGAGGCGATGTCGAAAAACTCGCCAACAGTTTGGATGACTTTCTGGAAGGCCTCGAACTGCTGGACGAATAATTTGCAGGTAAACGAACATGTCGCCAGCCCGTCAAAAACTGTTGAAAGAGTTGCTGTGGACCTTGCCGATCCTGCTGGTGATCTATGTCGGCGTCTATATCATCCTCTCCTGCCTGGGCGGTTATTACTTCAATCAGTCAGGCAAAGTTCGCTATCGCAGCATGGGACTGGCAGTCTCCGATATTTCCACCTGGAACCCGAAAGGCTGCAGGTTCCAGTATCAGTTCAAAAACACTCGGGGAGAATACATCAGCCGCGGCAATG
>JAGQQP010000226.1 GCA_020426085.1 Planctomycetaceae bacterium
GTGTTTCTGATTGCAGGCAGTCTGTCTCTGATAGCCGGGTTCAAGGCACGTTTCGGGGCCGGGCTGCTGTTTATCTTTCTGGTCTTGGCTACCTATTATTTTCATGACTTCTGGACCATCGAAGACGCACAGGCAAAGCAGGGGCAGATGATTCACTTTATGAAAAATCTGGCTTTGATGGGAAGCATGTTGTTTGTGATGGCAAATGGGGCGGGTAAAATGAGTCTGGATAATGCTCTGGCATCCAAGACTCAATCAGAACCAGTCGTAGCGTAAAAAACTTCAGTCAACGCCGCTCCCTTCAGCCTGTAAATTATATATCAAAATCAGAAGGAATCGATTCGCATGTCTCAACCAAAAATACTCGCATTTGCGGGCAGTACCCGCCGGAATTCCTATAACGGACAGGCCCTGCAGATCGCGGTGGCCGGAGCCCGTGCCGCCGGTGCCGATGTCACCGTCGTCGATCTCAAAGATTACCCGCTGCCTCTGATGAATGAAGATCTGGAACGGGAAGAAGGGACTCCTGAAGCAGCGACACAACTCAAACAGTTGTTCTTTGAAAACGACGGTTTGCTGATTGCTTCGCCTGAATACAACAGTTCGATTACTCCCCTGTTGAAGAATACGATTGACTGGGTATCGCGAAAAGCGGAAGGGGAAGTACCACTGCAGGCGTATCGCGGTAAAGTCGCTGCTCTGGTTTCCGCATCACCGGGTGGACTGGGTGGCCTGCGAGGGCTGGTCCACGTTCGCTCCATTTTGAGTAATATCCAGGTAACCGTCCTGCCAAATCAGATTGCGATTTCCAATGCGGCTCAGGCATTCGATGATGAAGGTAAATTGAAGGATGCCACTCTACAGCAGAATGTGGAGAACCTTGGAAAAACTCTGGCAGAAATGGTGAGTAAACTGACCGGTTGATTTCAGGCTGTTCACTTTTGAATCTGAATTGAGCCCGGAAGACAGCATATTGCGTCTTCCGGGCTTTTTTTATTTGAAGTATTCGTTCGTCAGTGTTCGCTGAACCAAGCCCGCTTCCGACTGGTTTTAGAGTCTGATTGTGTCTTTTTCCGTCCAAAATCGTGTCTGACAGGCCTTATAACCTGCATAACCCGGTGAAACTGTGTGTCTGTCACGGGGATCTCTCTTCTCTAAGACAATTATTCGGATTGTGTTTTTATTCTGTCCTAGACTTTGAACACGTCGCGAGATGAAAAAATTTCCACTTGTGATGGATCTGTGAGGGAGAGATGTCAATTCAGGGGACTGAAAAGTAAATCAGGTTAACTGGATGGTGAGTCCATTCAGGATGTGTAAACTCAGCCGGGACTAAACAAGTGACTGACATTCATTCAGAATTAAGCTATCTGCAGGCATTTCGCGATGCCGTTGATGAAGCCGGTATTGTGGCCATCAACGACACGAGGGGAAAGATCCTCGATGTCAATGATAACTTCTGTCAGATCTCAGGTTATACCCGTGAAGAGTTGATTGGTGCCGACCATCGTATATTGCGTTCCGATCAGCATTCCAACGAATTTTTTCGAGAAATGTATCGCACGATTCGCCGTGGCAAAACATGGCGGGGTGAGATCTGCAACAAAGCTAAAAACGGTCGTCTGTACTGGGTAAATACCACGATCGTTCCCATGTTCAATGAGCAGGGTAAGATTGACGGCTACCTCGCGTTGCGGATCGATATCAGTGAGCAGAAACGACTGATGCAGCGCCTGCAGCATCTGGCGCACCATGATCCACTGACGGGACTCCCCAACCGGGTTTCGATTCTGGAGTCCATTCAGAAAGTCATTGATCGCAAAACCGGTAAACATTTTGCCCTGTTGTTTATGGACTTCGACCGCTTCAAGCTCATCAATGACAGTCTGGGACACGATGTCGGCGATAAACTGCTTGAAGCGATTGCAGACCGGCTCCGTAAAACCGTTCGGGCCTCCGATACGATTCAGGCTGCGCGACTGGGGGGCGATGAATTTGTTGTGCTGCTTGAAAATCTGCATTCTCCTGATGACGCTACCCTGGTAGCAAACCGACTGTTAGAAACTTTAGCGCGGCCTTATATTCTCGGCGGATACACCATCTATTCCAGCGCCAGTATTGGGATTGTGACCAGCGAACATCGTTCCGAAACTGCCAGCGAAATGCTCAGTGATGCTGATCTTGCCATGTATGAAGCCAAGGCAGCCAAGCAGGACCGACCGATTGTTTTTGATCGTGTCTTACGCGATAAAGCACAAAAACGACTCTATATTGAAAACCAGCTGCGGGATGTCATTTCACGGGACGAACTGAAACTGTTTTATCAGCCTATTATTGATCTCGAAACAGGTGAGTTACGAGGCGTGGAAGCCCTGATTCGCTGGTTCCACCCCGAGTGTGGCATGATTCCTCCTGACGAATTCATTTCTGTTGCCGAAGAAATGGACATGATTATTCCCGTCGGAAATTTTGTGGTGGATGAAGCCTGTCGGCAGCTCGCTGTCTGGCGTAAAACGCTGGGAGAACGGACGCCCGAGAATCTGCATGTGAATGTATCGCGAAAACAGCTGGAACATCCCACGCTGGTTTCCATCGTTGCGGAAGCCCTGGAGAAACATGAGATCCCCGCAAAATGTCTGCATCTGGAAGTGACCGAAAGCATCATCATGCACGACCGGGAAGCGTCTATTGCGACGTTGAATGAATTGAAGAAACTGGGAGTCAAGCTGGACGTCGATGACTTCGGGACCGGCTATTCATCCCTGTCGTGTCTTTGTGATTTCCCCATCGATGTATTAAAACTGGATCGGGAGTTTATCAAGAAATCCGATCGAGACCGTGAAGTCCTGCTGATTCATGCCCTGATTATTCTGGCCGAAAAGCTGGGGCTGGAAGTGATTGGAGAAGGCATCGAAAATATCGAGCAGTTGCAACTCCTGCAGGGACTGGGGTGCCGACTGGGGCAGGGGTATTATTACTCAAAACCATTGTGTGGGGATGAGATTGAAGGATCGATTCTGAATGGCAAGTGGCATGCCACTCACCCGATGATCAATGCCTGATCGTTTCTTATTTTTCCAGCAGTAATTCCTGCAGATCGTTCCACAATCCCGGCGCGACATCAGCAGGATGATGGGCCGCGATCAATTTAAGCTCCGTTTCAAAATCCGTTTCACGAACCTGCGACAGTGCAGCAGCTACGATTGCGGGAGAACGGCTCATCCCGGCGCTGCAGGCGACCAGGGTAGGAACTTCTTCCCTGATCAGGCGGGCTACGATTTTGACAGCCGATATTAATACGACAGGCTGGTTTTCCGCTCCGTCAATGACAGGGAGCCGACAGTAGATCATGTCCCGTGTCAAAGGCACTGCAGGTTCTTCCAGAGCCAGGTCAATGACAGCTGCGATTCCCAGGTCGAGCACATTTTTTACATCATGTGTGTCCCGGGTGTTCCCGATCCAGAGCAGGCTGGGAATTATTTCACGCATGTCGGATCTCCCGTGAGAACGAACAGTCATCACTGGCTGAACATCGCTGCCGACTTCAATACTGTAGATTCGCTAAACCCAGGCAGCTTAACCGCCGGTACGCCGCTGTGTAAAAGTGCTTTTTTTGCCGGCATTGGCGGGGGTATCCGCTTTCGGTACGGCAGACCGCATCAACTGCGATCGCTGGGGAATCTGCTTGTTCGCTTCCTGGGTTGTTTTTTCCTGTGCCTGTCGGGCTGCTTTTTCCGCGATCTTTTTCTTAGCGACTCGTTTTTCCCGTTCTTTTTTCTTCTGCAGTTTATTCTTTGCCATCGGGCAATGCTCCACGTTCTGGAAGTCGTATGATTTTGGACTGATCGTCCTGTCCGATTCAGTGTCTGTTCGTAATCTTTGGAAAGCCGCCACAGTCAGGCAGGAACGCTGATTATTATACCCACTCCGTCGCGAATATGGTAGAATGCATTTTCAGGAGAAAATGATGCAGGAAGAAGCCAGTTATATTTGTGATGCCTGCGGCGAGGAAATCGTAATTCCCGTCGATCTGACCGCAGGCGCGGATCAGGAATATGTCGAAGACTGTCCTGTCTGCTGTCACCCGAATGTGATTTATCTACAGGTCGAGCCCGATGGCGAAGTCCGTATCTGGGCCGCCGGTGAATGACGTAGATCAACGGAAGTTCGCTTACTCTTCCACGGGACCCAGGTAATCAAATCGGGGGACCTGTTCTCCATTCACTTCGACCGATTCCAGAAACATGGCTTTGGGACGCACCCAGAGACCCCGTTCGCCGTACTCCGGGCGATAGACGACCAGTTCTTCGTCCGTTTCACTGTGCCGTGCGACACCGATCACGGTGTAGCTGTTCCCTTTGTAATGGCGATAGTGCCCTGTTTGCATCGGTTTTTCCTGTTGTCCGTCTCTTTGTAGTGTTAATTCAAGATGCGTCGACTGCGTCAATCGTGGGATCGTATTCGCCCCGGCGTGCTTCGCGGTTGCATCGGGCACGATGGTACAGCGCCTGCTGCGCTGCCTGCGTGTTTTCGGCTTTGCCGGCCCAGAGTTCCATCGCCGGTTGCTGAATGGCACGTGCGAAGGAGAATGCCAGGGCCCAGGGAACCTGAGATTTGTATTTTATATTCATGGCATTCAGGCGGGCGGAAGCCAGTTCGCTGGACTGACCACCAGACAGGAAGGCCACGCCGGGTACGGCCGCAGGCACACTGTGCTGAAAACATTCGATGGTCGCATCAGCGACTTCTTCTACGGATTCCAGGACCGGGCAATCCAGTCCGGGCACGATCATGTTCGGTTTCAGAATCATGCCTTCGAGCAGGACACGTTGCAGATACAACTGCTGGAAGACCGTTCGTAATGCTTCTTCAGTGACTTCAAAGCAGCGTGCCAGACTGTGGGAACCATCCATCAGGACTTCCGGCTCGACGATCGGCACCAGGCCTGCTTCCTGACACAGGGCTGCATACCGAGCCAGAGCATGGGCATTGGCTTCGTAACAGCCTGCGGTTGGCAGTCCGGCACCGATGGTAATTACCGCCCGCCACTTGGCAAAACGGGCTCCCAGTTGTGCATATTCCGCCAGTCGATCCCGCAACTTATCCAGACCTTCCGTCACTTTTTCGCCGGGATGACCGGCCAGGTCTTTAGCTCCTGCGTCGACCTTAATGCCGGGAATGATCCCGCTGTTTTTCAACACGTTGATCAGGGGAGTGCCGTCCGAAGTCGTTTGGCGAATGGTTTCGTCATACAGAATCGCGCCGCTGATCGATTCACTCAGGCCAGGCGTCTTTGCAATTAATTCACGGTAAGCAAAACGATATTCCTGGGTCTGTGGAATTCCCAGTTTTGCGAAGCGTTTGTGACAGGTGGGGTTGCTTTCATCCATCGCCAGCAGGCCTTTATCATCGGCTACCAGCGAACGGGCCGTATCAATCAACTGTTGCTTGTGCATTGAAAATCTCCCTGCGAGTCGAGGCGAAAAAAACCGTGTTCTCCTTCCATGATATCGCGCAGAATACCAGCACTGAAAGGATCGCAGAAAGAATGCTTCATGAAAAAACGATTAATACAGAATGGCTCTGCCTCAAATCGGATCTTCAGTTTTCTCGGAAAACGCCTGTTGCAGAGGGCAATTAGCGGGAGTTGTGGGCTCACTGCGATAATGTTTCAGCAGTTCTTTCGAACGTTGTGCCAGCAAACGTCTGACTTCGCGACGTCTCCCTTTGACGCGGGGGATTTTCATCGAATCATAGGCCGTCGTCTGATGTCGCATCCAGGCAATGACGGCGGCTTCCGCTCGTTGTTCCACGGGGATGCGTTTCGTGCGGGCCACGGTTCCGCTGCCGACCGGGGTGGCATGCGCGGTGATCGCCTGCGCGAGCTGATTTGCCAGATCTGCATGAGCCGGATGAAACGCCAGAAACTGGAGTACCGACTCAAGAAAATCTTCGACATATTCGACCTGTTGTTTATCGCGTCGCTCTGCAGCGGCAGCCTGCTTTTTTGCATAAGCGGGAGTGGCGCGTTCTGCTTCCAGTTCTGTGCGCAGGCGTTCAATTGTCTCTCCCGGTGCCCAGATTCCCTGCGAAAACGTGCGTCGCCCTTTCTTCTCCTGCACACTCCAGAATTCACCGGCTGCTTTGACCCGCCGCGTTAAACCGGCGTCACCGGGAGGGAGCAGCACCCAGCCGGCAGGGACCGTGAGTATGCTGCCATCTGACGCTTTGACCGTGCCGGGAGTCGGGCCGGGAGAAAAGGTATTTACACTCATCGCGCGTGAGCATCCTTGCTGAAATAAAGAGGTAGAATTCGATCGGGCTGGCGGTTTCATAGCATTTCCATGAAGTGACCGCAACCGGTGCTGCGCGGTAAAATGCCGGTCGGCTTCGAATCAGGGATCGATATCGAGATAGGGTTAATTTCGTTCATAGAGTGCCAGTCGTTTCTGGCAATCTGCTTTCTCGTGTTCTGGTGCAAGAGTCAATGATTCTTTTGCCAGTCGCACCGCCTCATCAAAACTTCCAGTAGCGGCATGAGCGGCAGCCAACGTTCCCAGGTCATTCCATTCTGGGGGCATCATCAATTCGCAATTTCGTGTTGCCAGTTCCAGTGACCTTTTGCCGTCGCGAAACGATTCATCGGGACAGGTTGCCAGCAGCCAGGCCAGTCCATTATAGGCATCTGGCGAATCGGGGTGGCTCTGGATGGCAGTCTCAAAATCCTCTTTTGCTTTTGCGTATTCGTGCAGTTTCAGATAGGCGGTTCCCCGCCAAGGAAGCAGTTCCGCAGATTGCTCTCCCAGCTTCAAGGCGTGTGTATAGTCC
>JAGQQP010000227.1 GCA_020426085.1 Planctomycetaceae bacterium
CGCTGTGTGAGAGAACCTTCGGTGAAGGGGGGATGTCCCGTTAAGAGAAAGTACAGGGTACAACCCAGGCTGTAGATGTCCGCGCGGGAGTCCACCTGATGACTGTCGATTGCCTGTTCGGGTGCCAGATAATCTGCGGTTCCCAGAACCTTTTCGTCGTGTGCAATCGTCAGGGACTTGTCTTCCCCTTCATGAAAGAACCGTGCCAGTCCCAGGTCAAGAATTTTGACAACCCCTTTGGAATCCACCAGCAGGTTGCCCGGCTTGACGTCGCGGTGCACCATGTCTGCTTCATGGGCATGGGCCAGGCCTTTGGCTGCCTGGCGGATATAGTTGACCGCATCGCGAATATCAAGGGGACCGTTTTTAGTCACGATTTCCTGTAAATCCTGACCGTCCACATATTCCATGACCAGAAAATGAATTTCCGTATCATTCTCTTTTTCATGGTCCACATCATAAGCGCGCACGATGTTAATGTGATCCAGAGACGCCACCGCCTGTGCTTCACGATGAAAGCGCGCGAGATAAGAGGCGTCATTCACCCGTTTCGAGGGGAGCACCTTGATGGCACAGCGGCGCCGCATCAGCACGTGTTCGGCCAGATAAACCGAACTCATGCCCCCTTTGCCGACCAGGTCCAGCAGACGGTATTTCCCCAGGAAAAAACCTTTGTGTTTGCCTTGCAGCAGCTTGTTGGCCTGCCAGCGTGTCAGCAGGGATCGCGAAATGAGTTCGTCGGCAACCTCAGCAGGTTCTCCCAGCTTCACCCCTTTTTCCTGATATTCGGAAAGCAGCTTCTTCAGCTGATCGACCGAAACCAAACCGCTCTGTTTTACCAGGTTTAAAAAAGCCTCGGCCGTTAGTTTGCCTGCCATTTTTTACCAATTCGCTCAACATGTCCTGCGATGAATCTCTATATTCCGTAAGGTAATAGTAACACTCTAGCATCAGTTTTAACGACTGACCAGTATTGGTTTAAGGATTCTACCGAATCATCGGAAAGGTCATTCCTCCTTCGACCGTCCACAGGCTCCTTTCCTGTCCTGTATTTTTTGAACACTATTTCAGATTCCGGAGTGGAAGACTCTCGCCTGTCTGGATTTTTTGATAAAACCGGTAAGAGATTCAAAAAGCCCGGCAATTGACTATAATATTCACGGTCAATATTCGATTAATAAAGTATCGACCAGGGACCGGGAACTTACTTGGATAACAAGTGACAGATGCGAGCAGGATCTTGATATGAGCACAATGACACAGAAAGAAGAGCTTCCACATGGATTACCATTCTTAGGTAACTCAATGTTATTTCTAGGCTTAGGAATAATGGCTCTCTCACTGACCGGTACCGAATGGCTGCCATTTAATATGCCCCGTTCCTGGTACCAGAGCCCATCGATCTGGAATCTGCTGGCATTCTGCCTGACCTGTGGCGGCATTGCTGTCCTGAAACAGGTTTCCAGCACAGAAATGAAAAACAGCGAACGAGGCCGCCAGCTTCCTCAAAAAGAGGACTGGATGCCCGAAGATCCGGGCCAGCGTTTCGAAACGCTGATTGTTTATACGAAAGAAAGCTGCCCGCTCTGCGATGAAGCTGCGGAAATCCTGGAAGACTACGCAGCCTATCTGCCCGAAATCGAATTTATAGACATCTACAGCGATCCCGGTCTGATCGAACAGTTCGGAACCTGTGTCCCCGTCGTAGCCATCGATGGGAAAATCCGCTTTCGTGGCAGGATCAACGAAGTGCTGCTGCGACGTTTAATTGCGGCTTCCCCCGTAACGATCGCCCCTGCCGCCTCATCAGGGTGTGGCTGCAATAAGCAGAGTTGTGGCTGTAAACGCCAGAAATCCAGTCAAGATTCCCACTGCGAATCGACCAGTCCATCGACGGGCTGTGGTGGTCAGTGCAAATGTGCCTGACCGCATTTTGAGCCGATTCCATCGGAAAAACGGTGCACAGCCAGCAAAAAACGGTTTATCGGTTATTGTGATTCCGCCTTAAATGAGATAAATTACTTCCAGCAGGCACGATTCCCGAAACGAATTCAACTACAACGTGTCCGAATTTTAATTTCACGAAAGCTTTAGGCATAAGACCATGTCGTCTGAAATCTCTTTGAAGAATTCAAAAATACTCATCGCAGATGACAATCATCAGAACTGCGAACTGCTGGACGCGTATCTGCTGGACGAAGGTTATGAAACGTTTATGGCCTACGATGGGAAAGAGACACTGGAAAAGGTCGCTGAAATCGACCCCGACCTGATCCTGCTGGACATCATGATGCCGAAACTGAGTGGATACGAAGTCTGTGCCCAGTTGAAGCAGAGTGATGAAACAAAAGATATTCCGATCCTCGTGATCACTGCTCTGAACGAAATGGGCGATATCGAGAAGTCGGTTCAGGCCGGCTGCGATGACTTTCTGACCAAGCCCGTCAATCGAATCGAATTAACGACCCGCGTCCGCTCTCTGTTACGTGTCCGACACCTGACACACGAGCGCGATCGTCTGCTGGCTTATCTCGCTGAAGTAGAAGGCACGACCCGTTCTACTTCCAGCGAATCATAAATACAGTGGCAAACCACTTTCCCTCAGGAAAGAATTCCGGTCTGCACTAATTTCATAATCCTGCTCAGTCCCGGCACCGTCTGCCTCTGAGTCTCGCTGTACTTGTTTGCCGGACACTGACGCTCCTGCGACCCTTTGATTAGAAAACTCTCATGAGTGACTCACAACCCTCGGTCTCCGACGATCACGTCGCCACCGATACCAGACCAGTTCCTCGCGTGACATTGAAACCACGACGCGCGCTCCCCTTCTTTGGACGACATCCCTGGGTGTTTGCCGGTGCCATCTCCCGGATTGAAGGCAATCCCAATGTCGGTGAGGAAGTGATTCTGCTTTCCGACAAAAATGAATTTATCGCCCGTGGGCTGTACAACCCCAACAGTAATATTCGCGTCCGCCTGTATTCCTGGAATGAATCGGAAGTCCTGGACGAACCGTTCTGGACCAGTCGACTTGAGCAGGCCGTGACATTACGGGAACAGGTCGGGCTGCTCGAAAACTTTGAGACTTCCGGCTGCCGACTGGTCTTCAGTGAATCCGATCAGCTTTCAGGGCTGACCATCGATCGTTACGGTGCCTGGTTCCTGGTCCAGTTTTCCAGCCTGGCGCTCTCGCAGAAACAGGACCTGATCATTCAATTCCTCAAGGAACGTTTTCCGGCAAAGGGAATCTGGCTCAGAACCGAAAAAGGGATGCGGGAGGCCGAAGGACTGGAAATCTCCGATCAGCTTCTGGATGGCGAAGAACCACCGGCTCACTTCTTCCTGGAAGAAAACGGAATTCGTTACGGGATGAGCATGGTCACCGGTCAGAAGACCGGCTTTTACCTGGATCAGCGGGAAAACCGTCTCGCCGCGGCCCGCTATCTGAAAAATCATCGCACACTGGAACTGCATTGTTACACCGGCGCGTTCGGACTGAATGCCGTCATCCACGGACAGGCACAATCGGTCCTGTCTTACGACTCCTCACAGTCGGCCATCGATCAGGCGACTGCGAATGCAGAGTTGAACGGCGTGGGCAATCGCATCCGCTTTCAGACCGGTAAAGCGTATGCAGTTCTGGAACAGTTTAAAGCAGAAGGGGAGCAGTTTGATTCCATCATTCTCGATCCCCCAAAGATGGCCCGGCACCGCAGCGGCGTCAAACAGGCATTGAAAGGTTATTTCAGCCTCAATCGCCTGGCATTTGATGTCCTGAAGCCGGGAGGCATTCTGATTACCTGCAGCTGCTCCGGTTTGATCACCCTGGTCGAATTTCAGCAGATGCTCGCATCGGTTTCACAACACACCGGACGGCACATGCAGATTCTGGAACAACGCAGCCAGCCGGCTGACCATCCTGTCTCTCCAAGTTGTCCTGAAAATCAATACTTGAAGTGTTTTATCTGCCGCGTGCTGTAATTGCGGCGTCCACTGATCAGGTACTACATCACAGATACAGTTCTGAAAATAGAAACATCATGTCGCGTAAGTCGAAAAAAAAACAACGCCTGAAAAAACAGGCACCTCCGCCGGAACAGATGCTGCTGGATTTCCTGCCTGCAGACTGGCACTCTGCACAGACACTCTGCTTCCAGTCCAATCTGTATCCCCTGACGACTGCGTTGATGAAGCGTGTCACAGAAACTGATCAGGTCGACTGTTTCAGCTTCGATAAAACGATTGCGCAGCGAATTGGTCACAAATGCAGTCTCCTGCAGGAAGAGCAGGAGGGGGCACCGGCCTTTAACACGATCTGCGACAGCGAGCTGCCTGCAAACGACTATGAAGCGGTACTGCTGCCGCTCTCAGAACAGTTCTCCGATGAACTGGCACGCGAACTGACACTCTCTGCCGCTTACGCGCTGCAGACAGGTGGAACGCTGACAATTGCTTCTTCGCGTACCAAAGACTACGAGTACCATAAATTTCTACAGACGCTGTTCAACAAAGTCACACGCATCTCCTCTGATGTCGGCATCGTCTACCAGGGGAAGCGACAGCAGACACTGCCGGAGAAAAAATGTCTGCAGGACGAGTCCGCCATGCGGGAAGGTGAAAAACTGCTTTATGCCTATACGCTGCCGGGTGTCTTCAGTCACCGGCGTCCCAACCAGAGTGCCCGCGCCCTGATCAATCTGATGGAGCTCTCCGACGAATCATCCATCCTCAACCTGGAGTGTGGTTCCGGTATCGTCTCGTTTGTGGCAGCCAACCGCTGTCCCGGCGCTCAGATTCATGCCATCGACAGTAATGCCCGGGCGGTCAAATGCACAGAGCAGGGGATCGAGAAGAATCAACTCACTAACGTTTCCGTGAAGCTGGCCGCGATTGACGAAGGAATCATGCCTGAAAGCTATGATTACCTGCTGACCAATAAATCTTATTTCAACAGCGAAGAGCAGGGCGAGGCCTTTCTGCAGATGTGCCTGCGTGCATTGAAGCCCGGAGGGCTGCTGCAGTTCTCCACCAAGCAGTATCAGTGGTATGCTCATCGCCTGCTTGATCTGTTCACCGATGTCGCCATTGATGGAGCCGTCCATCACTTCATGCTCTCGGCCAGAAAACCGGAATAAGACGCCACACCACAGACTGTACAGACCGTTTTTTCATTCACTGGTGCCCCCCGAGTCAATGCGTTACCGGGCTGACTTAACATAAACTCACCAACCGCAAAATCACCGTTTGACCAATCAGCCACTTCTGAATTTAAGATGCAGAATCCATATTTTTCTGATCTTTTCCCAAGAAATCCTCGTTGACAGCGAAGAACTGATGTGAAAATATCGTTTATGGCTCTGGAAGGACTTGAAAACAGCCTGCTGGAGCTGTGAATCAGATTGCTCTTTTCAGAAGGAGGCTGTTATGTCATTATTCCTGTCAATTGCGGTCCTCGCAGCGACACCACAGGACACCCAAAGGAATGAACAGCCAGTCGAGGCTGGAATACCACAGATGACAACTAACTTTTCTACGTTCGACCAGCTGGCTGATTCCCTCTCATCCCGCGTGCAAACGGGAACCCTGCTGTTCAGTAAAGGCGATTGCCTTGCCGTTCGCATTTATACTCAAAGCGCTTACACTCATGTTGCCATGATTGTGATGCGAAATGGCGAACCTCTGGTCTACGACAGTATGAACGGGGTCGGTGCCCGCTGCCTCACGTTGAAAAACTATCTGAATACACAACGCCCGGCAACCATCCATGTGTTTCAACCCAATACTGCATTCAATCCAACGATGACAGAGCAGTATGAACGCTACCTGGATCAGAAGCTGGGAACTCCTTATTCAATCCGACATCACCTGACCGGCGCACGCGCCCGGGGAATTCATTGTGCGGAATATGCGATTGATGCACTTTCCGCCTGTCATCTGATGAAAGCGCAGGCACCTGCCAAAGTTTCTCCGGCCTCCCTGGTGACTGGCATTGTGCAGGCAAATCGCTATTCGCCCTCGGTCACCTTTGAACTGGAACGTCCTCCACTGGTGGCGGAAAAACCGCGAAACTGGTGTCACCAACTCTGGATGGATACCAAAAACTGCACCTCCGCCTGCTGCGTGAAGCTGCGTGGCTGGGTTCTTTGTCAGTAAACGGCAGTCATCTGTCGCAACGCGGTTTCTTCACATCTTCTGTGAAATCCGGGAAAGATCGGCAAACACTGCTTGAAACTGCGCAACCGGTCAGCGAGAATCTGAGAAGGAATTCTTCTTAAGTGTGACCCGTTTCGTATTTGAAAGCGCCAGTATGACCAATACCTTTCAGAACCAGCAAACGAATTTTCAGCAGTTGATTTTGAATCGATCTGTATTTGGATTACTGCTGCTCACATTCGGAATCCCGGCAGCGGCATTCTCTCAGGAGAAGTCAGGTGAACCGCAAACCGTTTCCATTCAGCGTGAAGCAATCACTCTCAGACATCCCCGGGATTACTACGTTCCTCTTAATCTGAAGCCACTGCGCTCGCTGACTATTGCTGCTCCCATTGATGGCATCGTACACACTGTCGAAGTCAAATCCGGAGACAAGCTGACGGCCAAATCAGTCGTGGTTCGGCTCGATTCTTCGATCCCGCAGGCAGAGCTGGATCGCGCGGAAGCCGCGCTGGAAGTGGCCCGGGAAGAACAGAAAAATGCCACGGGGAAAGCCGCTGCAGTCGCAAAAGCAAATGTCGCGCTGGCAGAAGCAGATCTGAAGCTCGCTAACATTCGTATGGAACAGACCATCGTTCGTGCACCGTTCGAAGGTGAAGTCT